>JAJRQQ010000030.1 GCA_024280155.1 Bacteroidota bacterium | reverse complement strand
TCAAACTTGCCCAGAGGTTATCACACGAACTTATTCTGTAACGGATGATTGTGGAAATCAAACATTGGTAACACAAACAATTACTGTGAATGATATTACAGCACCAGTTGCAAGTAATCCAGCACCAGTGAATGTTGAATGCATCGGTGATGTTCCAACGACAGATGTAACTGTTGTGATTGGTGAAACGGATAATTGCACAGCTGTTCCAACAGTATTGTGGGAGAGTGATATTTCAGATGGAAATACTTGCCCAGAGGTTATCACACGAACTTATTCTGTAACGGATGATTGTGGAAATCAAACATTGGTAACGCAAACAATTACTGTGAATGATATTACAGCACCAGTTGCAAGTAATCCAGCACCAGTGAATGTTGAATGTATCGGAGATGTTCCAACGACAGATGTAACTGTTGTGATTGGTGAAACGGATAATTGCACAGCTGTTCCAACAGTATTATGGGAAAGTGATATTTCAGATGGAAATACTTGCCCAGAGGTTATCACACGTACTTATTCTGTAACGGATGATTGTGGAAATCAAACATTGGTAACACAAACAATTACGGTGAATGATATTACGCCACCAGTTGCAAGTAATCCAGCTCCTGTGAATGTTGAATGTATCGGTGATGTTCCAGCGACAGATGTAACTGTTGTGATTGGAGAAACGGATAATTGCACAGCTGTTCCAACAGTATTATGGGAAAGTGATATTTCAGATGGAAATACCTGCCCAGAGGTTATCACACGAACGTATTCTGTAACGGATGATTGTGGAAATCAAACATTGGTAACACAAACAATTACGGTGAATGATATTACAGCACCTGTTGCAAGTAATCCTGCTTCTATTTCGGTACCAGGCTCTATGGATGTTCCTGTACCAGATGTGAATGTTGTAGTTGGAGAAACGGATAATTGTACAGCAGTTCCAGCGGTATTATGGGAGAGTGATGTTTCTGATGGAAATGTTTGTAATGGTGAAATAATCACACGAACGTATTCTGTGACGGATGATTGTGGAAATCAAACATTGGTAACACAAGAAATAACAATTTTGGCTGTTACTCCACCAATTTCTGCTACAGACACTTTAGTTTGCGAGAATGAAACAGCGGTCTTGGTTGCTAACAATCCTTTGAATGTTCCAATCAGTTGGGATAATGGAATAACAGATGGAGTTTCTTTTGCTCCAACAAACACAATGACATACACAGTTACTGCAGATAATTTAGGATGTCTCAATACGGCAAGTGCAACGGTGACTGTTGAAACATTACCTGATGTTCTATTCTTCGGAGATGTACTCTCAGGATGTGAGCCATTGAGTGTGAATTTCACAAACCAATCCACGACACCTTCTTCTTTGGTAAATTGTGTTTGGGATTTTGAAGGAGCAACAAGTTCGGTTTCAGGTTGTAATAATGTGAGTTATGTTTTCCAGAATGGAGGAACGTATGATGTGACATTAACAACAACTTCAGTGAACGGTTGTACAAACTCTACGACTTACGTAGATTACATTTATGTAGAAAACATTCCAGTTGCGGCTTTCTCGGCATCATCAACAGAATTGACAACGATTTTGACAGAGGTTGAGTTTACGAATGAGTCGATAGATGCTACAACGTATGTTTGGGATTTTGGTGATTTAACTTCAACAACAGTTGAAAGTCCAATTCATTTATTCCCAGATGCAACTTCAGGTAGTTATACGGTTCAGTTAACTGCGTACTCTCCATTAGGTTGTGTCGATTCTGTTCAGATGGTCATCTCAGTTGAAGAAGAATTAATTTTCTACGTACCGAATGCATTTACTCCAGATGGAGATGCATATAATAATGTCTTCCAACCAATTTTTACTTCTGGTTTCGATCCGTATGATTTCCATATGACGATATTTAATCGTTGGGGAGAAATTATCTTTGAAACTTATGATGCAGATTATGGGTGGGATGGAACTTATAATGGCAGGTTGATGCAAGATGGAACTTATACATGGAAAATTGAATTCAAACAATTAAAGAATGATAAACACATTGCTAAAGTAGGTCATGTGTCAATAATTAGATAAGTATAATTTTAAGTAAAAGAAAGGGGGTTCAATTTGGACCCTCTTTTTTTGTGTAAAGAAATTTGTCAATGAAATAGAAAAAGTATCTTTGAAATATGTTGGAAGCGAAGAAAATATTAATCATTGGGAAAGTTTGGCCAGAACCAAAGTCATCAGCTGCGGGGAAAAGAATGATGCAGTTAATTACATTTTTTAAAAGAATGAAAATGGATGTGACTTTTGTTTCAACAGCCAATGAAAGTGAATTTCAGGTTGATTTGTCGGAGATTGATGTAGAAAACACGCAAATCGCATTAAATGATGATTCTTTCAATGATTTTTTACATAAAATGAAACCAGACATTGTTCTATTTGATCGATTCTTAACAGAAGAACAGTTTGGATGGAGAGTGGATGAAATTACACCAACAGCAGTTAAAATATTAAATACAGAAGATTTACATTTTTTACGTGGAGCACGAGAAGAAGCAGTTAAGAGGCAAAAAGAATTAGATGTTTCCTTAATTCGTTCTGATTTATTTCAGCGAGAAATGATGTCCATTTACCGGTGTGATTTAACATTGTTGGTTTCTGAATTTGAACAAAAATTATTGGAGAAGGATTATTTTATCTCACCTGATTTATTGTTTTATTATCCTGTTTTTGAGAAGAAAAGAGATGATATTCTTTCTTTTGAAGAGCGAAAAGATTGTATGTTTATTGGTAATTTTTATCATGCACCGAATTGGGATGCTTTGAAAGTTTTAAAGAATAAAATCTGGCCATTGATTCGAAAAGAATTACCAAAGGTTCGGTTAAATATCTACGGAGCATATCCTGGTCAGAAAGTTTTAGATTTACATAATGAGAAAGAAGGTTTTATTGTGCATGGTCGGGTAGATGATGCTATACAAGCGACAGCAAAATCAAAAATAAGTCTGGCTCCTCTACGTTTTGGAGCAGGAATAAAAGGGAAATTGTTAGAGGCAATGTCTGTGGGTACGCCAACAGTTACAACATCAATTGGAGCAGAAGCAATGATTTTAAACAATCAATGGTGTGGAGTAATCGAGGATGATTTTGAACTTTTCGCTAAAGCTGCGGTTGAATTATATCGAAATACTGAAAAATGGAAACTTGCTCAATACAATGGATTTGAAATTTTAGAACATAAATTCAACGAGAAAACCTTTGAAATTAATTTCAAGAATACTCTGATTAATTTGTCAGAGAATCTCAAAGCGATAAGAATAAAAAATGTAACAGGTTCATTATTGAAACATCATTCAGTTCAAAGCTCAAAATATCTTTCGAAATGGATAATGGAGAAGAATAAAATCTAAATGTTGTAGAATAAAAAAGCGACTCCATTGACTGAAATCGCTTTTATGGTTAAACCTAAACTGCACTTATGAAACCATTTTTAAGTAAGACTATGAAGTCCGTTAAAAGTTACAAAGAATTAATCCCAATGAGAATATTTACCATTGTATCTGAGTTTTCCGTGTTCAGTTTCGAATTCGTCATCACTGAAAGATAAGTCAATTTCTTCGTCATCAATGATGACTTTTCCATTCTCAGGAATTTCAATAATTATTTTCACACGTTGCCCTCTAATTTTATCTTCTTTTGGAAAAGAATATTCTGTAGAAAGCGTTAAAGTGTCAGAATGTAGATCTAAGTCTTGGTGAATATTTTTACTTTTTTCTAACGCAATTTTATGTGATTGACTTTGTGCCCTAAAATTTTGATGGATGTGAAAGAGTGAATCTTTTGACCTTTTATAGAGAATGGAAATGCCATAGAAAGAAATTTCGTTATCGTTTATAGACATTAAACTATTCTTTCCGTTACTTTTTATTGTAAAGCTATTGTCAAATTCAAGGTTTTCAAAAGTAGGTTTTATAAATAATGTCTCGGAGTAAACGGCACCAATTTCATGTTCAATTTCACCTGTTATAGCGAAGTCTCGGCCAGTTCTTAGTCCGACAGTAAGTGCAGTAATGAATCCTGCTGTGCCTATTAGGAAGAGTAATAACAATGCTGTTTTAGCAAAAGTATTCGAAAAACGAAAGAGAAAAAGTGATCCGATTAGTAGAAAGAAAAGTACGACTGAAAATGTAGAAATCATCGTTCCATACCAAAATGTAGTATAATCGCCATTTTCTAATAAGATTAATTCACCAAATTCTGGTAATGAAAGAAAACCAACTTCACCTTGTACAGGAATTATTTGCATTTCTGCAACACCGATGATGATAAAAAGAATTAAAAATAATAATCCAAATCCAATGAATCCAATTCCGAGAACAGAAGATAGAATTCGACCACCTTTATTGATACTTCTTGAGTAAGTTTCATCATTCTTTACACGATTGATAAAGTTTTTTGAGCTTTTTGAAAATCGCATTGCAGCAACCTCAACTTCCTCCCGAACAGATTCTACAGTGATTGGTTTACCTTTCATTCTTAGGCGGTCAATAGTGTTTCTTGTAGGAGGAACAATCAACCAAAGAATAATGTAGAGGGGCAAACCGAATCCTGCAAAGATGAAGAAAATGACAAAGATTGCTCGAACGATAACGACATCAATGTTCATATAATTGGCTATCCCTGAACAAACTCCTGCAATTGCTGCATTTTCAGTGTCTCTAAATAATCTTTTTTCTGTTGTGTTCTCTGTAGAATGAGATTCTTGGTAATTGCTTGCTCTTTCCTCCTCATCAAGATACTCTTCAGGGTTTCCTAAGTTTTTTAAAATATCTTGAATGTCATCCAATTCAATCACAGTTTTGTTGTTCGTGATTAATGATGAGCAAACTTCAGCAATTCTAAGTTCGACATCTTCAATAATTTCCTGAGCACCTTCTTCGTTTTGCAATGTGCTTTCTAGTCGCTCCAGATAATCCTGTAACTTTTCGTATGCATCAACCTCAATGTTAAAATTGATCCCTTTGATATTTACTGATATTGTCTTTTTCATTTTGAAGTGTTTTTAGTGATTTTATTAACGGCTGTATTTAATTCTGACCAAGTACTCGATAGTTCTTTTAAAAAAACTTCACCCATTTGCGTAAGCATATAGTATTTTCTAGGAGGGCCAGAGGGAGATTCTTCCCAACGATAAGTCAATAACTCTGCATTTTTTAGGCGAGTTAGTAAAGGGTAAAGCGTTCCTTCAACAACAATCAGTTTTGCAGACTTAAGAGAGTCAATAATTTCAGAGGGATACGCTTCACTATTCTCAAGAATCGAGAGAATACAGAATTCTAAAATTCCTTTTCGCATTTGAGCCTTTGTGTTTGCTAATTTCATTTGTTAATATTTTATACAAAGATATAGGTTTTAAATTGTATTATGCAATACATAGTACTATAATTTTTGAAAGTTTTTAAAAATATAATGTAAAACCTAGTAACATCAAGGGGGAAGAGAATGGAAAAAATATTCTAGTGAGAAAAAGTACTTTTAATCAAAAAAAGGGCTAGCCATTGAAGATTTTATGTTTCTTGATGGGGACTCCTTTGTTTATCTTAGCCACAACAAGTAATGTCGGAACATCGGCAGCCCATTTTTTTAATGTTATTATAATTAAGATGATTTCAATTCTTGATATTATCCCCAACGCAACGCAAAAAATGAAAGGGTAAATACTGGATGAATTGAGACATAAATCAATGAGGAAAATAAGTAAGAGTAAAGTCCAAAATTTAGCCAAAATAGAATGAGTGGCGATTGTTCTTTTAAATTTAAGATAACTTATAATGTATGCCAATACTTCTAAAGTAATAATGCTCATTATCCAAAAGACGTTTGCTATGACAAAATCAGTATTTAGGTAGAAAATTGAAGCAATGGTTATTAACCAGAAAAATAAATCAACATTAGAATCCCAAATGCGAAGACTTTCTGTCGAAATATTTAATTTCCGAGCAATGATTCCGTCAAACACATCAGTAAGTAATCCTGTAATCATTAAAATTGAAATCCAAATAGGATAATATTCAATTTTTAAATAGGCAATTATTCCAATAATGATACCCAGTATAATTCTACTATAAATTAATAAGATGGGGATTTTTTTCATCATCAATATAATAAGGATAAAAAAAATCTGTGAGATTTCTCCCACAGATTTTAAATAATGTATTGTATATTTCTACAAGTGAATTACTTCATCATAAGCTACCGCCGCTGCTTCCATGATTGCTTCTGACATTGTAGGGTGAGGGTGAACTGTTTTAATCAATTCGTGACCTGTTGTTTCTAATTTTCTCAAAGCAACTAATTCTGCAACCATTTCAGTTACGTTAGCTCCAATCATATGTCCACCAAGAAGTTCTCCGTATTTAGCATCGAAGATTAATTTCACAAAACCTTCTTTCGCTCCAGCAGCACTTGCTTTTCCAGAAGCGGAGAATGGGAATTTACCAACTTTAATATCGTGCCCAGCTTCTTTAGCCTGTGCTTCTGTCATACCAACAGATGCAATTTCAGGTGACGCATAAGTACATCCTGGGATATTTCCGTAATCTAAAGTGTCAGGATTTTGCCCAGCGATTTTCTCAACACAAATAATTCCTTCTGCAGATGCTACGTGAGCTAAAGCAGCCGTTGGAATAACATCACCAATTGCATAATAACCAGGGATGTTTGTTTGATAATAATCATCTACTAAAATACGACCTCTGTCTGTAATAATTCCTAAATCTTCTAATCCAATATTTTCAATATTTGCTTCAATTCCAACAGCAGAAAGAACGATATCGCATTCGATTTTTTCTTCGCCTTTTGCCGTTTTAACAGAAACAACACAACCTGTGCCTGAAGTATCAACAGATTCTACAGAAGATTTCGTTTTAATTTTAATTCCAGATTTCTTGAAAGATTTTGTGAGTTGTTTTGAAACATCAACATCTTCAATAGGAACAATGTTTGGTAAGTATTCTACGATAGTTACCTCAGTACCGATTGCATTGTAAAAGTATGCAAACTCAACACCGATAGCACCAGAACCAACAATCACCATTTTTTTAGGTTGTTTTGGTAAAGTCAATGCTTCACGGTAACCAATTACTTTTTTACCATCTTGCGGTAAGTTTGGCAATTGACGAGATCTTGCTCCTGTAGCAATAATCACAGCTTTGTTTGCTGAATATTCTGTTACTTTACCTTTATCGTCAGTAACAGCTACTTTTTTCCCTGTTTTAATAACGCCGTTTCCTGAAAGAACATCAATCTTGTTTTTCTTCATTAAGAATTGAATTCCATTACTCATACCGTTGGCAACTTCACGAGAACGTTTTACCATTCCTCCGAAATCTGCTTCAGCACCTTTCACAGTAATTCCATAATCACTGGCATGTGATAAATATTCAAAAACGTTTGCACTTTTCAGTAAAGCTTTTGTAGGGATACATCCCCAGTTTAAGCAAATACCTCCAAGGGATTCACGTTCTACAATGGCTGTTTTAAGCCCTAATTGTGAAGCTCGTATAGCGGTAACGTATCCACCAGGTCCACTTCCAACAACAATAATATCGTAACTCATAATTCTTCTAAATTGATAATTGCGAAGTTAATCAATAAATCTGAAAAATATGAAACAGTTGAAGGAGATTATTTAAATGTCACCAATAAAAATGCAGATATCGTCAATTTGTTCAGTCGATTTCATCCAGTCAGTAATGGTTTTTTTTAGAATTTGTTGGACTTCTTGAGGTGATTTATGGATGTTTTTGAAGAATAAATTACGCAATTGTATAGTTTTAAACTTTTTATCTTTTGGTCCACCAAATTGATCTACATAACCATCTGTAAAAAGAATAATTCGGTCATTTTCGTTTAATTCAACAGTTGTTTCTGTGAAATTTGATTGGGAGGAGGTTAGTCCAATGCCCATTCTGTCGCCTTTTAATTCAAGAATGGAATAGTTTTTTTCTGTGAATAATTTGATTTTTTTATCACCTGGAGTGCGTGGTATAATTGTTTCAGTTTTGTTTAAAATCCAGCAATTATTGTTTGCTCCGGAGAAGGTTAAGCTCTTGTTTTTCTTGTCAATTTTAACCAAGGAAATATCCATACCATCGTTGATGAGTATTTCATCCGATTCAAATGCTTTTGGCATTTCACAATTGATGAAATTAAGAATTTCAGCAGGGGATTCAATTCTTTCTTCCCGGATTGCTTTTGTGATGAAAGAAGATGCGATTAAACTTACCATTGCGCCAGGCACTCCATGACCAGTACAATCAGCCACTGCTAGATGACCTATTTCGTTACTGTTGGTGTAAAACTTGTAGAAATCACCGGAAACAATATCTTTTGGTTGGTAGTAAACGGCTTGGTTTTTAAAAAAAAGACTCATTTCATTCTATGTTGGCAGAATTGAAGTTTGAAACCTTTTGGCATAATTAATACTGTCAGTGATTTCTTTGTTTTTTGTGTCAAGTTCAATGTTCTTGGAATAAATTTGTTGGTTCTTTAATTCTAGAATTTCATTTGTTTTCTTTCTGGATTGCAAAGATTTCCAAATAATGAAAATCAAAAGGAAGAGCATGAAAATACCTGCAATTAGCATTTTTACTCTGTCTTCGCTGGATTTAATTTTTTCTTCGTTTAATTCATTGGTTATATTGAGTTTAGTAATTTCAGCTTCTCTTTTTTCAGTTTGAAACTCGGTAGCTAAAAGCATCGTTTCTTGAATTCTATCTACCTCATATAATGAATCTCTTAGATTATAACTTTTTTTTGACAATAGGTATGCATTTTTGTAATCTCCCACTTTGTTGTAAAGTTCAGAGATTGATTGGTAGGTGGCAAATTTAGCTCGTTCATCTTTTAAATCTTCTTTAATTTTCAGACTTAATTGATAGTATTTAAGTGATTTTGTGTAATCTTTTTTAGCTGAGTAAATAACACCAAGATTATTGTAGTTGTAACTGAGCCATTGTTTATTACCTATCTCCTTGTTGATTTTGACGGCTTTTAAGTAATGTTTTTCAGCTTCATTTATGTCGCCTTTCATTCTGTATAAAGAACCTAGGTTGTTATAAAGTCCAGCGAGTAAACGTTGATTATTTATCGATTTTACAATAGAGATGCTCTCTTTATAGGCTTTTTCTGCATCATCAAATTGTTCTAACCCTTTATAACAATTACCTAAGGTCATCAAAGAATTAGCGAGAATGGTACTGTCCTTAATACTTCTTGCTTGTTTGCAACTTTCTTTCAAATGAAAGATGGCATTGTCCATTTCTCCCATTTTTTTAAAGATTGTACCAATAGTAGAGTTTAAAAAGCTGGCTTCTTTCGTCCATCCTAAATTTTCGTATTTTCTCAAAATTTCAAGATATTTTTCAATAGAACGATCTGTTTCTCCCATTTTCCGGTATATAGACGCTTTTTTTTCTTCTAAACTTAACTTCTTGCGTTTATCGATAGGGTTTACGTGCATGATTGCTGTGTCACAATAGTTTAGGGCAGAAGTGTAATCTTTTTCACGAGAAGAATAGGAAGCAAGTAGACTGTAGTATTCTATAGTGTTGGAATCGATTTTGTCAATTTGTAATAATCTTTTTAAAAAAGTAATTTTCAATGAATCTGAATTCACTTTGTTTTTGAGTTCAAGTTTTAATTGTTCTATTTCATTAGATTGCCCGTAAGAAGAAGGATTTGATGTCAGAATCAGAAAGAAAACAAGAAATAGTCTAGTTAGCATTTTAAGAGGCATAAATTAATGATAGTAGATTATGATTAACAATAATATGAATAAATCTCAAATCATGAGTTGTTATTATGAATAAATTGTTGAAAAGAATGGAATAAAAGTCAAAAAAAAAGATTTATCACTTCATTTTAATAAGTATTTTTGCAACTATATTTAAATAGAATATGGAAAGCACAATACACAGAGAGGCAACTCTTGAAGAAGCAATCGAATTAGGACTTCGAGCGGATGAATTTGAAATGGTTAAAGAGATTTTAGGAAGAACACCTAACTTTACTGAAACAGCAGTTTATTCTGTGATGTGGTCAGAGCATTGTTCTTATAAAAATTCAATTCATTGGTTAAAGCAGCTGCCAAAAGATGGGCCTCACATGTTGGTAAAAGCAGGTGAGGAGAATGCTGGATTAGTTGATATCGGTGACGGGTTAGGTTGTGTGTTTAAAATTGAATCGCACAATCATCCAAGTGCATTAGAGCCTTATCAAGGTGCTGCAACTGGAGTTGGTGGGATAAATCGTGATATTTTCACGATGGGAGCACGACCAATTGCTCAAATGAATTCTTTGCGTTTTGGAGACATTGAAAAAGAGCGAACAAAATGGCTAGTAAAAGGGGTCGTGAAAGGAATTGGTGATTATGGAAATGCTTTTGGTATTCCTATTGTTGGAGGAGAGGTAGCTTTCGATAGTTCATACAATACAAATCCATTGGTCAATGCTTTTTCTGCAGGTATAATGGATCCAAAGAAAATGATTTCTGCTACTTCAAAAGGGCCTGGTAATCCAGTTTTTATTGTTGGTTCTGCTACAGGTAAAGATGGAATTGCTGGTGCAGCTTTTGCTTCAAAAGATATTACGGAAGATTCTGCAAATGATTTACCTTCTGTTCAGGTAGGGGATCCATTTATGGAAAAATTATTATTAGAAGCAACAATGGAATTAGCAGATACTGATGCTATTGTTGGAATGCAAGATATGGGGGCGGCAGGTATAACTTGTTCTTCTTGTGAAATGAGTGCTGCTGGTGAAGTTGGAATGGATCTGAATTTAGATTTAGTTCCGAAACGTCAAGAAGATATGAAGCCATACGAAATTCTTCTTTCTGAATCTCAAGAAAGAATGTTGGTCGTTGTGCAAAAAGGAAAAGAACAAATTGTTAAAGATATTTTTGATAAATGGGATTTACATGCTGAAGAAATTGGTGTTGTAACTGATTCTGATCGTGTACGCTATTTTATGAACGATGAGATTGTTGGAGATGTTCCTGCAGAATCTTTGGTTTTAGGAGGTGGAGCCCCAGTTTACGAAAGAGAATATACAGAACCTGCATATTATCAAGAATTCAAAAAATTCGATATCAAATCAATCGAACAACCTGAAGATTTGAAAGATGTAGCGTTCAAATTATTGCAATACCCAAATATTGCGTCTAAAAATTGGGTTACTGATCAGTATGACTCAATGGTCGGAACAAGAACGATGACTACGAATCGCCCATCTGATGCAGGAATTGTAAACATTAAAGGAACAAACAAGGCTTTGGCAATGTCAGTGGATTGTAATTCTAGGTATGTCAATGCAGATCCTCATGTAGGAACGATGATTGCCGTTTCGGAAGCGGCAAGAAATATTACTTGTGCTGGTGGAAATCCAAGTGCAATAACAAACTGCTTAAATTTTGGTAATCCTTACAATCCTGAATCATTCTGGCAATTTGTTGGAGCAATTAAAGGTATGTCAGAAGCTTGTTTGAAATTCAATACGCCTGTAACAGGTGGGAATGTTTCTTTCTACAATCAATCGGTGATTGACGGAGTTGAAATTCCTGTTTTCCCAACACCTACTATCGGGATGATTGGTATTGTTGAGGATAAAGAAAATGTAATGACGCTCGATTTTAAATCGAAAGGTGATTTGATTTTTATCATTGGTCAATCGTATGATGATATATCTTCTTCTGAATATTTAGTCTCTTATCACGGCGTTACAGCTTCTCCTGCTCCTTATTTTAATTTAGATGAAGAGTTTGAAATGCAACAAGTAGTTCGGGAATTGATTGTGAATAAACATGTAAATGCAGTTCATGATGTAGCTGATGGTGGTTTATTTGTTACTTTAACAGAGATGTCAATTCCAAATGAACTAGGCTTTGATATTGTTACTGATTCTGAAGTTAGAGAGGATGCATTCTTATTCGGCGAAGGCCAAGGAAGAGTTGTTGTAACAGTTAACGAGGATCAAGAAGATGACTTTCTCGAAATGATGATGGGTGCTAAAGTAAGTTTCACTTTATTAGGACATGTGACGAAAGGTAAGATGATGGTAGATGATGAGCATTTTGGTTTTATCCAAGAAGCAAAAGGATTGTTTAACTCTGCACTTGCAAAACACTTAGAAAAATAGTAAATTCGATTTTTATTCATCGAGAAACCAATATGGAGTATAATACGACAAGAAATAAATTGCTTTTACCAGAATATGGTAGAAATGTTCAGAATATGATTGCGCACGCAATGGAATTAGCTGATAGGGACGAAAGAAATAAAGCGGCCAAAGCAATTATTGAAGTGATGGGGCAATTGAATCCTCATCTTAGGGATGAAGAAGATTACCGTCATAAACTTTGGGCACACTTATTTATCATGTCTGAATTTACATTGGATGTTGATTCGCCCTATGAAATCCCAACAGAAGAGAGTTTTACTTCTAAGCCGGATCATATGGAATACCCCAAAGGTAAAATAAGAATAGGACACTTTGGAAAGTATACGCAGGAAATATTGAATTCTGCGAAAGATATCAAAGATGAAAAGGAATTGGAGTATATGACTTATGCGATGGGGAATTTCATGAAGAAGCAATACCTTACACATAATAATACTGCGGTTGAGAATGCTTTGATTGCGAAACAATTGAATCGTCTATCTGAAGGAGCTTTGAATATGGAGAATCCGGACGAAGATTTAACGTCTACGAATCAATTATTGAAAATATTGGGGTTAAATAATACAAACAACAACAACAACAATAAGAATAAAAATTCTCGCAAAAAACAAGGGAGGAATTACAATCAGAATCAAAAAAGGAAATTTAAAAGATAAGATATGGCTTCATTTGAAATTCATGGCGGTAAACCGCTAAAAGGAAATTTAATTCCTCAAGGAGCAAAAAATGAAGCATTACAAGTTTTATGTGCACCGTTGCTAACTGGTGAGAAAGTTACAATCTCAAATCTACCAGATATTGTTGATGTAAATAAACTAATTGGTTTATTGCAAGCAATGGGAGTGAAAATTGAGAAAGTAGAGAAAGGAACTTATATTTTCCAAGCAAAAGATATTAATCTAGATTATTTACAAACGGAAGATTTTAAAAATAGAGCAAGCTCCTTGAGAGGTTCTGTGATGATTGTCGGTCCATTATTAGCAAGATTTGGAGTTGGTTATTTACCAAAACCAGGTGGTGATAAAATTGGAAGAAGAAGATTGGACACTCACTTCACAGGTATGATGAAGCTAGGTGCGAAGTTCAATTACGATGCAGGTGATTATTTTTATACTGTTGAAGGAAAGAACTTGAAAGGTGTATACATTCATTTAGATGAAGCATCTGTTACAGGTACAGCAAATATCGTTATGGCGGCTGTTATGGCAGAAGGTGAAACGGTTATATATAATGCGGCTTGTGAACCCTATTTACAACAATTGTGTAAAATGTTGAATAGTATGGGAGCCAAAATCTCTGGAATTAGTTCGAACATGCTGACAATAAAAGGTGTGAAAGAATTAAAAGGTTGCTATCATCGAGTTCTTCCTGATATGATTGAAATAGGTTCTTTTATCGGACTTGCAGCAATGACAGGCTCTGAAATTACCATTAAAGATGTAAGCTGGGAGAATTTAGGAATTATTCCAACTATTTTCAGACGTTTAGGAATTAAATTAGAACGTAGAGGAGATGATATTTATGTCCCTGCTCAAGAAAGTTATGAAATTGAAACATTTATAGATGGTTCAATTATGACTATTTCTGATGCTCCATGGCCAGGGTTTACGCCTGATTTATTGTCAATAATTTTAGTTGTTGCAACACCAGCAAAAGGTTCTGTTCTGATTCACCAAAAAATGTTTGAATCTCGCTTGTTCTTCGTTGATAAATTAATTGATATGGGAGCACAAGTTATTTTGTGTGACCCACATAGAGCAACAGTAATAGGTTTAGATAAAAAATATCCATTGCGTGGAATTCAAATGACATCCCCAGATATTCGTGCTGGAGTTTCTTTGTTAATTGCTGCTCTTTCTGCAGAAGGAAAAAGTACAATTCACAACATCGAGCAAATTGATCGTGGGTATCAAGACATTGATATTCGATTAAATAATTTAGGTGCTGATATTCGAAGAATAGGATAATGAAATATATCTTTATCATTATTGGATTCACTTTATTAAGTATAATGAATTCATCTGCTCCAAATGTTGGGCAAACGGCTCCTGAAATAATTCTGACTTCTCCAAGCGGTAAAGAAATCAAATTATCTGATTTGAAAGGAAAAGTTGTGCTCATTGATTTTTGGGCATCATGGTGCAGACCTTGTCGAGCTGAAAATCCTAATGTAGTGGAAGCGTATCATAAATACCATAAGTCTAAATTCACAACGGGTAAAGGTTTTGAGGTGTTTAGTGTTTATTTGGATAAAAAGGAATCGCCTTGGAAGCATGCAATTAAGCAAGATGGGTTAATCTGGAAGAACCACGGGTGGGACAAAGAATATAAAGCTGCTAAGGCTTATCAAGTTAATTCTATCCCCATGACATTCTTAATTGATGGCAATGGTAAAATCGTTGCAAAAGAAAACACAATTCGAGGTCTTGGATTGCACGTCGCATTGGACGGAATGCTGGCTGAATAGAATCATTTTTTTTAATCTTTTTTACATAAAATCATCAGTTTATATTTTTTAACTATGTTTTTAGTTGTATAACTAAATAATTAGTTTATGTTTGTTAAAAATATAGATATGAACTCACTAACTAAGGCAGAAGAACAAGTTATGCATATTCTTTGGGGTCTGGGAGAAGCATTTGTTAAAGATGTTATTGAAAAATTTCCTGAGCCTAAACCTGCATATAACACAATTTCAACAATTATTCGAATTCTTGAAAAGAAGAATATTGTAAACCATAATGCTTTTGGTCGTACTCATCAGTATTATGCAGTTCTTTCTAAGGAAGAATATACGAAACAATCAGCAAGTAATCTGTTGAATAAATATTTTTCAGGTTCCATGGAGGAAATGGTTTCTTTTTTTGTGAAAGAAAAGAAAATGACGGTGAAAGATTTAGAAGAAATTATACATAAAATAGAGAAGCTATGAGTTTACTACATTTTATAATGATTAATACTTATTTAGCTATTTTTTACGGCTTGTTTATTCTTTTGTCTAAAAATAAAACTCATTTTGGTATAAATAGGTTGTATTTATTAGTGATGCCAGTTGTTTCAATTTTCTTACCTTTTGTTATTGGGAAGGTGGAAGGTGTTAGTGGGGATAGAATATTTTTTCATTCTGAAATGGAAGTTTTTAAGGAGATTAATGTCTTAGAGGTTTCTGAAGGTATAAATTGGCAAACTCTTATCTTTATACTAGGACTTACAGTTAGTTTATTTTTCGTTTTATTTCAGTTATTTCATTTATTTAAGAAAAGTGAAAGTGAATTCTATCGAAGGTATAAGAAATATAAAGTTTACTTGTTACTTAGTAACAAAGAGTCTTATTCTTTTTTTGGGAAAATTTATTTAAATAAAAATCAATTAGAAAGTGAGGATGTTATACTTGAACATGAGTACGCTCATTGTAAAGGTTATCATTCTATTGATAATATCTTTCTTGCGTTTATCAAAGGTTTATTTTGGTTTAATCCAATTATATATTTGTGGACGATAAAGGTAAAGGAAAATCATGAATTTATTGCGGATAATCATGTCTTAAAAATGCAAATTTCTGCAAAAGAATACGGACAACATCTGCTGATTAATTCATTGAATACTAAAAGTCAATTTATAGTAAATGCATTTAACTCAAAATCAACAATTATAAAAAGGATAGAAAAATTTAATCACAAAAATCAATATAATATGAAACAGTTAATTATAGTGCCCGCTTTAGTTGGAATGACCTTTATTTCAGTAAGTTTAAACACAACTGATGTTAAAGAAATAACGAAGAATACAGAGCTTGTATTAGTAGTAGAAAATGATTCTGATCCTAAATTTCCAGGAGGAGAAGATGCTTTACTTGATTTTTTTAATAAAAACTTTGAATATCCTAAAGATGCAATAGAAAGAAAGAGTGAAGGGAAAGTATATGTGCAGTTCACCGTAGATGTTCTAGGGGAGCTAAATAATGTTAAGGTTTTGAGAGGCGCTAAAGATGATGCATTGAACAAAGCTGCAATAGACTTTGTTAAAAAAATGCCCAATTGGGTACCAGCTATTAAAAATGGAGAAAAGGTTTCAGCTGAAGTTGTTTTTCCAATTAACTTTACATTGAATTAATCGGAAATTATTGTTTGTTATAGTGCTTAGCTTAATAGAACTTATAACAATCATTCTTAATCTTTAATTAATAATTAGGAATTAAGAACACAGATTTATTGTATCTTTGCGCCAAATTTCAATTATACAATGTTAGCAGTAAATAATTTATCCCTCCAATTCGGAAAGCGTGTTCTTTTTGACGACGTAAACGCAAAATTTGTCAACGGCAATTGCTATGGCGTTATTGGTGCCAATGGTGCAGGAAAATCAACTTTTCTTAAGATAATTACCGGTGAAATTGATCCAACAACTGGACAAGTACATTTAGAACCAGGAAAACGTTTAGCCGTTTTAAAACAAGATCACTTTGAATTCGATGAATATGAAGTTTTGAAAACAGTTTTAAAAGGACATACTCGTCTTTTTGAAATTATGGAAGAAAAGGAAGCGCTTTACGCGAAACCTGATTTTTCAGATGAGGATGGAATGAGAACGGCTGAGTTAGAAGGTGAATTTGCTGATTTAGAAGGTTGGAATGCTGAAACAGATGCGGCAACTATGTTATCCAACCTTGGAATAGATGAATCAAAACATTACATGTTAATGAAAGATTTATCCAATGATTTAAAAGTTCGTGTGCTCTTGGTTCAAGCTCTTTTTGGTAATCCAGATGTTTTGGTTCTTGATGAGCCAACCAATGATTTAGATTTACAAACGATTGCATGGTTGGAGGATTTTCTTTTAGACTTTAAAAATACAGTCATTGTTGTTTCTCACGATAGACACTTTTTGGATACGGTATGTACACACATTGCTGATATAGATTTCAAAAAATTAAATTTATTTACGGGTAATTATAGTTTCTGGTATCAATCTTCTCAATTGGCATTGCGTCAAAGAGCTGATAAAAACAAAAAAGCAGAGGAGAAAAAGAAAGAATTACAAGATTTCATTACTCGATTCTCTGCAAATGCGGCTAAATCAAAACAAGCAACCAGCCGACGTAAAATGATTTCAAATCTTGATATTGAAGAAATTCAACCATCAAGTCGTAAATATCCGGGAATTACTTTTTCTCAAGAAAGAGAAGCCGGAAATCAAATTTTAAATATCAATGATTTATCTGTTTCAACCGAAGAAGGTTACCTTTTTAAGGGAATTAGTTTTGTAGTGAATAAAGGCGATAAAATTGCTGTTATTTCTAATAATTCTCAAGCTTTAACTTCATTTTTCGAAGTTTTAAGTGGTAACATGAAAGCAGACGAAGGAGAATTTGTTTATGGAACAACGATCTCACAAGCTTATTTGCCGAATGAAAATCACTCGTTCTTCGAAGAAAAATTACCTCTAATTGATTGGTTACGACAATACGTTCAAACAGAAGAAGAGAGAGAAGAAGTGTATTTGAGAACATTTTTAGGCCGAATGCTTTTTACAGGTGAAGAGGCATTGAAAACGGCAGATGTTCTTTCAGGTGGAGAACAAGTACGTTGTATGTTGTCTAAAATGATGTTGGCGAAAGCAAACCTTTTGTTAATGGATGAACCAACAAATCACCTAGATTTGGAATCTATTCAAGCATTGAATCAAGGGATGAAAGAATTTAAAGGGACAATGTTGTTTACTTCTCATGATCATGAATTGGTTTCGACAGTTGCAAATCGTGTCATTGAAATTACACCAAAAGGAGTGATTGATAAAATGATGCCATTCGATGATTACTTGAAAGATCCTAAGATGGCCGAGTTGAAAGAATCCATGTATTAAGAAGAATTAGAATGACAAGATTTACATTTAACGCCGACAATCATTCACAACAATTTGTGAAAATATCTGTAGAATTTAAAACTTCTAGAGAGGAAACAATCTTACAGTTACCTTCTTGGAGGCCTGGAAGATATGAATTGGCAAATTTCGCAAAGAATATACGAGATTTTAAAGTGTTGGATGCAAATGATAAACAGTTGTCTGCCTCAAAACAAACAAAAGATTCTTGGAAAATAGATACTTCTAAAACAGATCTCATTACTGTTACGTATTCATTTTATGCTAACATTCTCAATGCAGGTTCTACTTATCTTGATGAAAATCAATTGTACGTGAACCCTGTGAATTGTTGTATTTATTCTGAAGAATCATTCAGTGATGAGGTTTTTATTGAATTAGAAATCCCTTCTTTTTGGGACGTTGCTTCTTCAATGGAGAAAATTGATTCTGGCTATAAAGTTTCAAATTTTGATGAATTATTTGATACGCCCTTTATTGCTTCTTCACAGTTGCAACACGAAGAATATGAGTCGAACGGGACTAAATTTCATGTTTGGTTCAATGGAGAAGTGAAACCGGAATGGGAAAGATTAATCAAAGATTTCAAAGCATTTACAGATGCACAAATTGCTCGTTTTACAGAGTTTCCTACAAAAGAATATCATTTCTTGAACCATATTTTACCGTACAAAGCATACCATGGAGTAGAGCATTCTAAATCAACAGTAATTTCTCTCGGACCTTCATACGATGTGTTTGGGAAATTATACAAAGAATTATTAGGAGTAAGTTCCCATGAACTGTATCACACTTGGAATGTGAAAGCAATTCGCCCGATTGAAATGTATCCGTATGATTTTACGAAAGAGAATTATTCAAAATTAGGATACATTGCAGAAGGTGTAACAACTTATCAAGGAGATTTATTTCTTCTAAAAAGTGGTGTTTTCTCTGAAAAACAATATTTGAATGAGTTAACCGCTCAATTCCAAAAGCATTTCGATAATTTTGGTCGATTTAATTATTCTGTAGCAGAATCTTCTTTCGATACTTGGTTGGATGGCTACGAAGTTGGTGCACCAGGAAGAAAAGTTTCCATTTATACAGAAGGTTGCATTCTTGCTTTTTCGATTGATGTCCGCATAAGAGTTGCAACAGATCAAAAATACGGCATCGATGAAGTCATGAAACGTTTGTATTTTAATTTTGCTCAAGAGGATAAAGGTGTCTCTGAGAAAGATTACCAAAAAATGATTGAGGTTGTTGCAGAAGAATCGTTTCAATCTTTCTTTGATGATTATTACAACGGAACACGTGCGTATGAAGGTTTGATCATCGATACGTTAGAATTGTTGGGATATGATTTACATCACGAACCTTCAAAGAAATACGCCGAAGGCCGTTTGGGTTTCAAAACTGTGTCTAAAGGAGGAAATGAAGTAATTACAGCTTTATACCCAAGTGGACCGGCAGATTTAGCTCGACTAATGAAAGGTGATGAGATAATTGCTGTAAATGATTTTGCATGTCAAGGCGCAATGGATAAATGGCTGAACTACTTCGATGATGATGTGAAAACAGTAACTGTTCTCAGAGGAGGAAAGTTTCTAAATTTCACCTTCCCTGAAGTAATGCGTAATTTCTATATGACATATTCCATTGTTGAGAATAAGAAAGACATTAAGGTTCAGAAAAGAACAAGACTCGCCTGGAAAAGGTAAAAAATTATGTTTTTCTTTTTTTCTTTTTTGCAGCTGGGAACAAAATATTATTTAAAATCAAACGATATCCAGGAGAATTTGGGTGAAGTTCTAAGTCCGTAGGAGGATCGCCAACTCGATGCTCATAATCTTCAGGGTCATGTCCACCGTAAAAAGTCCAAGTGCCATTTCCAAGTACTCCGTGAATATATCTTGCTGTTGATATTGATTTTGTTTCTCCAAGAATAAGTACATTCGATTTTATAAATTCTTTTCTGAAGTCTGTGGTTTGTCCCATAAAACCATTAATCACATTTGTGTGGCATTGTGTTAGCATTGTTGGAACGACATCCCACTTTGCTGAAAAATCAAATAAAGTGAATTTGTCTAATCGTTCATTTCGTTTGTGAAGGTATGTACCGTCGATATTAGAATACTCATATTTCATAGGATCTTTTTCCAAGGTGAAATCTTTGAAAGCAAAAGTATTACTATAATCTAATTTTTCTTGAGCAGCTCTATCCGCAGGATCTCCATCATACATGCTTTCACAAATGTCTGTTTCATGGGCTGCTAACGCAATGTCAAAACTATCTGTTCCACTGCACATAGTAAATAAGAAACCTCCTCCAATGACGAAATTCTTAATTCTAGTTGCCACAGCCAATTTTAACTCTGAAACTTTATTAAATCCAAGTTTCGATGCAGAATGTTCCAAATCTGCAACTTGTTTCTTGTACCAAGGATAAGATCGAAATGCCGCATAAAATTTACCGTATTGACCTGTGAAATCTTCGTGGTGAAGGTGTAGCCAATCATACTCAGGTAGTCCTCCTGCGATAATGGTTGAATCATATATTTTATCATAGGGGATTTCGGCGTATTCTAAGACTAAAGTAACTGCATCATCCCATGGTTGCTTTCCTCCAGGTGTGTAAACTGCAATTTTAGGAGCTTTTTCAAGCTGAACAATTTCCATATTTACATCAGGTGCACCAATTTCATTTTTAATTCTATTGACTTGGCCATCCGCAAGAATCTCATAACGTATCCCCCTGAGAACAAGTTCTTCTTCAATTGAAATAAGGTGTGGTGTAAGGAATGATCCTCCTCGGTAATTGAGTAACCAATCCATAACAATGCCATTTTCTAGGAGGTAAAACGATAAACCATACGCCTTGAGATGATTGGTTTGAGTTTCATCCATTGGAATGAGAATCTGTGAAGCTTTTGAGTATTGAGTACTCGAAAACATCAGAATAATAATGAGCTGAAGTTTTAATAAGAAAGGAGGAAAGTTTTTTAGAATCATAAATAAAAAAAATCTAGAATGGAAGATCTCCTTCTGGGTGGAAATTAGTGTCTTCTGTAGAGTTATCAGTGAATGAATTCATCTTACTAGAAATTGTTAAGGTTTTTTGTTGTCAAAAGTACTGTTTGCAACTAGACCATCTTGTTCAAAGTTTGTTTCTTCACCATCACTGTCGATGTTATCAAATCGTGCAAACTCTTTTATGAAACGCAAGCGAACATTTTCTAGAGCCCCATTTCTATGCTTGGCAATTATAATTTCCCCAACTCCAATGTTTGAGTTCCCGTCATCATCTTGATTGATGTTGTAGTATTCTGGTCGATAGATGAATGAAACAATATCAGCATCCTGCTCGATTGCACCCGACTCACGTAAATCAGAGAGTATAGGCCTTTTATCTCCACCACGTTGTTCTACAGAACGACTCAATTGAGAAAGGGCAACCATTGGAATGTTTAATTCTTTGGCAATTTCTTTAATTGACCGTGAAATGGACGAAATTTCTTGCTCCCGATTTCCGTTTTTACTTGTGCCAGCAGACATCAGCTGTAAATAATCAATGATGACAATTTGGATGTCAAATTGTTGTTTCAAACGTCTGCATTTTGCTCTTAAGTCAAAAATACTTATGCCAGGTGTATCGTCAATATAAATAGGCGCAGTAGAAAGTTTCTTAATTCGGGTGTGTAACTGTTGAAATTCATCATCTCTCAAATCTCCCTTCCGAAGTTTTTCAGCAGGAATTCTTGTTTCAGAAGAAATCAAACGTTTTACCAATTGAACAGATGACATTTCCAGTGAGAAAATAGCAACACCTTGATTGTGGTCGACAGCAATATTTCTAGCCATAGAAAGAACAAATGCTGTTTTCCCCATTGCAGGTCGAGCGGCAATAACAATCATATCTGATTTTTGCCAACCTGCAGTTACCTTGTCAAGGGCATAAAAACCAGTAGGGACGCCTGAAATTCCATCAGAATTTGGTCTTGCTTTTTCAATTTCTTCAACGGCATCTTTTATAACGTGTTGCATTTCATCAACACCTTTACTCATGTTATTTTCTGCAATTTTAAATAGATCTCCTTCCGCTTGATTAAGGACATCGAAAACATCATTTGTTTCATCGTAGGCACTCTTAAGAATGTCATTACTCATTCGAATTAGCTCTCGCTTAATATGCATTTCTGATATAATTCGAGCATGATACTCGATATGAGCTGTGGATCCAATCCGAGAAGTTAATTGAGAGATATATGATGCACCACCAGCAGCAGAAAGCTCTCCAGATCGAGAAAGATTGTCAGTTACCGTGATAAGGTCAATCGGTTTTGATTTTCCAAATAAATCACGAATTGCGGCAAAAATATATTGATGCTTTGGGTCGTAAAAACTTTCTTCTTTGAGAATATCAATGGTATCATTTACAGCATTTTTTTCAAGCATTAACGCACCTAAAACTGCTTTCTCAATATCAACAGCTTGTGGTGGGATACGTCCCATCTCATTGCCTAAACTCGTCATCTTTTTCGTACGATTTACGGCGACTCTTTTATTCTCGGATTTGTTTTCCATACTTCAAAGATACATAATCATCTTTTTGATACTATTTTTTTATGAAAGTTTAATTAAAAAGATGTCCATATAGGTTATGAACAATTGTTAATAGCTTTAAACGAAAAAAACGCCCAACTATTGTTGAGCGTTTTCATTCAATTTCAATTTATTTATTTTTTAAAGAAAGGTAATTTAACAACCGTCGCTTTAATTCCTTTGTTTCTGATTTCGATGAAAATTTCAGAATCGACAGTCGAGTGTGATTTAGTAACGTATCCAAGACCAATTGCTTTACCAACTGAAGGCGCCATTGTTCCAGAAGTTACAATTCCGATGTCATTTCCATCTTTATCAATGATTTTATACTCATGACGAGGAATTCCACGGTCAATCAGTTCGAAAGCAACTAATTTTCGAGTTACTCCTTCTGCTTTTTGTTTTGTTAAAAAATCTTTATCAATAAAATCATCTTCTTTGTTTAATTTGGTAATCCAACCTAAACCAGCCTCTAAAGGTGATGTTGTATCACTGATGTCATTACCGTATAAACAGAATCCCATTTCTAAACGGAGCGTATCTCTTGCAGCAAGGCCAATTGGTTTTATTCCAAATGATTCCCCAGCTTCAAATACTTTGTTCCAGATTTGTTCAACTTCATTATTCTTACAATAAATTTCAAATCCACCACTGCCCGTATATCCTGTCGCAGAGATTATTACATGCTCAATGCCTGCGAAATCAGCCACTTCAAAATGGTAATATTTTATTTCTGATAAATCAATTGAAGTTAAAGATTGCATTGCCTCAACTGCCTTTGGTCCTTGGATAGCCAATAAAGAGTAATCTTCTGAAAGATTTTTCATTTCAGCGCCGAAAGAGTTGTGAGAAGAAATCCAGTTCCAATCTTGTTCAATATTAGAGGCATTTACGACCAATAAATATTGTTCATCTTTTATTTTATAGATGATTAAATCATCAACAATTCCACCTTTTCCATTAGGCATACAACTGTATTGAGCACGACCGACTGTTAGTGTTGAAGCGTCATTTGAAGATATTTTTTGAATTAAATCCAATGCATTCGGGCCTGAGATTAAAAATTCACCCATGTGAGAAACGTCAAAAACACCGACTGCTTCACGTACGGTTTGATGTTCAACTTTTATGCCTTCATATTGAACAGGCATATTATATCCTGCAAAAGGAACCATTTTCGCTCCAAGAGAGACATGAATATCGTTTAGTGCCGTATTTTTCATAGTTTAAAAAGTTTAAATGTTTTACAAAATTAAAACTATTGTATTAGGAAGGAAATGAATTAATGAAATAATCAAAAGTTTTATTGACTAGTTGCTTTCTTTTGCTAATTCACTTAGTTTTTTCCCCACAAGTGTTCCAATTGCGACACCCATTCCGCCGAGGCGAATACCACAATATAAATTGGATGAAATTTCTTTTATGATGGGTTTTTTTGATTTTCCGACCCCCATAATTCCCGACCATTGGTAATCAATTTCGAAAGGAGTAGAAGGAAGAATGTGTTTTTTTAAAATGGAACGCAATTCTTTTGTGATAAGCGCTGTGTTTTCAAAAATTGTTGTTGTTTCTCCACTAATATCTAAATTTCTACCACCACCAATCAGTATTCTATCTTCGATGTTTCTAAAATAGTAGTATCCTTGTTGGTAATGAAAGGTTCCTTTAATAATTAGATCTTTTATTGGTTTTGTTATCATTACCTGTGCTCTTGCCGGTTTGATATCTACGTTTTGAAGAATGGTTTCAGATAAACCATTGGTGCAAACAAAACATTGGACGGCTTTTATCTTTCCAATATTTGTAATTGCAACTACTTCTCCTGTAGAGGTTGAGTTGACGGCAGTGACGTTCACACCGAAAAGTGTGCTAATATCTAATTACCTCGTTCTAGAATTACTATTTTTGAATTCGGGAACCTCTTTCTTAGATGTATTGCAGTAGAATATCCAACAATGCCAGCGCCAATTATTAAGTAATCAATGTCGTCAAAAAACACATTTCTTTCCCAATAACTCATTTTTTCTATTTCTAACCTGCTGTCCATAACTTATTTTCCAACAATTTTAACCATATTTGTATAAAATAATTAATCAAATCTAAACCTTTTCTGTAACTAGTTGTACAGACGTGAGTTTAAACTATATAATATGAAGTATATTTTCGTTTTTTTAATGCTATCTTTTGGACTGAATTCTTGGTCTCAAGATTTAGTGTTTTTGTTCAAAGGAGTTGTTGAGAATTCAGATGTTGGAAAAAGACAAGCAGGTGTAAAAGTTGAGATTATTCAGAATGGATCGTCTTTATACAGTGCTACTACTGCTTCAAATGGAAAATATACATTGAGATGTTCAATTGATTATTTAAAGCCTTTTACCATTGTTTTCTCAAAAAGTGGGATGGTTTCTAAAATGGTTTATTTTGAGTTTTCCAGAATGAATGAAGAAGATATTCCTCCCGGAGAATCCTATCAACCTGTAGAAAGGCTTGATATGTCTTTATTTAAAGAAAGAGATAATGTTGATTTTTCATTTTTAAAAAAAGAAGCAGTTGCTAGTTTTGATTGGAATACACGTCAGATGAACCCAAGATTAGATGCTGTAGCAATGAATGCGATGAAAACACGTATTCTGAAATTACTTTCTGATGCTGATGCAAATAAAAAACAAGCTCAAATAAATTACCAAAAAGCCATTACAGCTGCAGATCAATTTTTTGCTTCAAAAGAATATGAGAAAGCCTTGAGTAAATATGAAGAAGCACTGGGGTATATTCCAACAGAACAATATCCTGTAGATAAAATTGACGAATTAGATGCTTTGATTCTTGCTCAGCAGAAATCTGAATTAGCTGATAAACAAGAAAATGAAGCATATTATAATTTAATTGATGCGGCTGACAATTTAAGAGATTTAGGGCAACTGGATAAGGCTGTTGATAAGTATGAGGAAGCATTAGAATTAAGAAATGAACAATATCCCCAAGATCAAGTGGATAAATTGTTGGACGAGAGTGAGCGTTTGGCAAAAGAAAGGAAATACGACGAAGCAATTAAAAGAGGTGACTCTTTTATGAAGCAAAACAGTATGAGAGCTGCGAAGGATATGTACCTAGAAGCCTCTAAGCTTCGTCCAAACGAGCAATACCCTAAAGAAAAATTAGCCGAGATTGAAGGTTTAATGAATGCTATTGCAGATCAAGAAGCTTTAAAACAGAAATACAATGACGCTATATCTGCTGGAGATGAACTCTTTTCGAAAGATGATTTTGTACAAGCAAAAGTGAAATATGAAGAAGCATTAGCTATTGAATCTTCTTCTACCTATGCGAAGAGTCGAATAGATATTTGCAACACTGCAATTGAAAAAGCCAATGCAGAGGCAGAGAAATTAGCAAAAATTACAAAGCTGCTAGCAGAAGCGGATGTCTTTATGACGAATAAAGAATGGAGAAATTCCATAGATACGTATGAAAAAGTAATTTCTCTAGATGAAAATAACGCTGTGGCAAAAGCTAAAATCCAAATAGCTGAAGAAGAATTGTCAAGAGAAGGTGCTCTGGCTGAAAAAGAGGAGTCATATAATCTTCTAGTAAAAGAAGGTGATTTATATGCGCAAGCAAATGATTATGAAAAAGCTTTAGTTAAATATCAGGAAGCAAAAGGAGTGAAAGAAACTCCTGAGATTAATGCTAAAATTGCAGAGACTCAAGCTAAAGTTGAGGAGTTAGCCAATGCCGCCGCCGCTGAAGCTGAAGAAAAAGCAAAACAACTCGCTTATTCTACAAAAATTAAAGAAGCTGATTTAGCATTCGGAAAAAGTAATTGGGAGGGTGCAAAGAATAAATACAAAGAAGCTTTAGTTATTTTACCGAATGAAAGCTATCCATCGGGTAAAATTGCTGAAATTGACGTAAAAATTGCAGCAGAATTAGCAGAGAAAGAAAAAGCGGCAGCAGAAACAGCAAAAAACGAACAATACAATTCCTTGATTACAGAAGCAGATGCTCTTTTTGAATCAAAAGATTGGACGAATGCAAAATCGAAATACAGAGAAGCAAGTGAGGTTGACTTGACAAAACCTTATCCTTTAGATAGAATTAATCTAATTGATGTGAAAATTAGTGAAGAACTTGCCGAGAAACAAAAAGAAGAAGCAGAAAAAGCAAAACAAGGGGAGTATAATGAGGCTATAGTTTTGGCTGATGCTGCTTTTAATTCGAAAGATTGGCAAAATGCAAAAGAAAAATATCAAGCGGCCAAATTAATTGATGCATCACAGAATTACCCAACGGAACAAATATCTTTGATTGAAAAGAAAATTAAGGAAGAATTAGCGCAACAACAAGAAGAATTAGCTCAAAAAGAACGGGAGGAAAAATATCAATCGTTAGTTGCTGAAGCAGATATGATGTTCGATGCTAAAGATTGGGATGCTGCTATTAAAAAGTATGAAGAAGCAATTCAAGTAGATGCTTCCAAATCTTTTCCTTCTTAACAAATTTCAAAAATTGATGCTTTGGTTGAAGCAGAGCAAGCGCAACAAGAAGCAGAGCGATTAGCTAAAGAAAAAGAAGAAAAATACAATGTTGCAATTACTCAGGCTGATGATTTATTTAAGCAAGAAAAATGGGGAGAAGCAATTGAAAAGTACCAAGAAGCATTATTGGTTGACGGCACACGGTCTTATCCTTCAGAAAGAATTTTGTTGAGTGAAGAAAAATTAACAGCAATGCAGTCTCAAGCTGAACAAGAAGCTGCTGAAGCAAAAAAACAAGCCAATATTCAGCAGAAACTCTCGGAAGGTGAGAATTTATTATCTCAACAAAAATGGGATGATGCTAAAACGAAGTTTGAGCAAGTACTTATTCTTGATCCAAATAATCAAATCGCAAGCGATAAAATAAATGAAATTAATACACAACTTGCTGCACTTCGTTCCCAAGAAGAACAAGATGCAAAGTTTGAGAGTTTAAAAGAACAAGGCTTCTTATTGGTGACTCAAGCGAAATTAAATGAAGCCAAAGATAAACTGAATCGAGCTTTAGAAATCAAAGCGGATAATTCAATCAATCAGAAAATAATAGAAATTGATCAATTGCTTGCTGCTAAAGCTAATGCTCAGAATGAAGAAAGTGAATACCAGTCTATATTAGATCAAGCAAGTAAAAAAGAAATATCACATGATTATAAAGGAGCGATTGAATTATTGAATCAAGCTTCTTCATTAAGACCAGATGAAGCTTTTCCTAAACATCGTGCTGCAGATTTATTGGAAATTCTGAAGAAAGAAAAAGAGGCGGTTACTATCAATGAAAAATATGCTCAAGCGATGGAAAGAGGGGATGACTTAATGACGCATAAAGACTATTTGGGAGCAATTCGGGAATATAATATAGCACACGCTTTTAAACCAAATGAAAAAGAACCTACAGATAAATCGGCAGAAGCTGAACGATTAGAAAAAGCAAAAGATAGTGACGAAAATTCTCAATATGAGAAAATAATAACGGTTGCTCAAAAGAAAATTGACGTTGCAGAATACGATCGTGCAATTGAATTACTTGAGCGTGCTCAAAAACTTCGACCTGGTGATGATCGACCAAAGAAAATGCTTGAGTTGATTTCTTTAATTAAAGAAAAAGAAATTAAATACATTGCCTTGATGGATAAAGGGAATGTGTTGGCTACTCGAAATAACTATCAAGCAGCGATTAATGAATTTGAGAAAGCAAAAGCTATTCAACCAATTGCAACAGAACCTGATGAAAGGATTGCTGAAATGCGAAAAAAACTAGCAGAATCGGAGTCTGAAAATCAAAAAGAAAAGCTGTATCTTGAATATATGACCAAAGGTGCTAACTTAGCAGATAAGGAATCTTACAAACAAGCATTGGCTCAGTACTCAAATGCATTGAATGTGAAACTAGACGATGTTGATGCCCAGAACCGAATTGATGAAATTAATCAAATTCTCAACGACTTAAATACTAAGAGCGCTGAAGATTTATTGAAAATGAATGAATTTAATGTCATTGTTCGAGAGGCCGATGAGTCTTTTGGTGTGGCGAATTACCTCTCTGCAAAAAGAAGATATGAAGATGCTCTAAGTATTTTTCCGAGCAATACGTATGTTAAAATGCAAATTGAAGAATGTGTTCGTCAAGAAAAATTAGTGAGTCTTCAGCAAGCAGAAAGAGAATATCAAAAAATATTAAAAGCAGCGGATAAATATTTTGATTTAGAAGATTATGATAAGTCTATAGGGTATTACAATCGAGCGGTTTCTGTTCGCTCAAACGACCCGTATCCAAAACGACGTTTGGCTGAAATTAATGCAATTCTTCATCCTGTTCAAGAAGAATCGGATGATTTACAAGATTTGGGCGACCCTTTTGATAATTCGATTATGGATGGCTCATTCATTCTTGCTCAAGCTGAAGAAGAACGAAAATCTTTGAAGAAGATAAGGATTCAAGAAAAACAGAATTTAATTCATACTTCTGAAGAGGAAGCATCTACTGAAAAAACGGAGCAACATTATAAAACTTCAAATGATATTTATGAAGTATATCGCGGAATTTCTGTAGAATCGGGAGAGAAAGAATTAAGCCAGTACGATTTGGATGCAGCATTGAGAAAAGCAAAATTGGAAGTTGATCGACAGGTTACTGAAAATAAAACAATGGAACATGGGGAGAATGTGACAGACCAAACCGTTTTAAATACCATCACAAAAGAGTCTGCTCTAGATTATGGCGAAAAAGAAGAAGTTTATCAGGAAAATACTGATATAATGACGACTTATAACCGTAATCACGAAAAAGCCGCTACAGAAAAAGTATTGAAAGAACACGATTCAAATCTAGCGGCGAATGCTGATATTGTAGAAAAAAAATCAAAATTTGATGATGGTTTTAAAGAACAATATGATCGTCGAGTTGAAGCAGCAAATGAAGTAGATGATATTCATAAAAAAGCAGAGGATGCACATTCTCAAGCTTCCCAAGAAAGAGCAGAAAAGGTAAGTGGAAATCAAGGTGAATTAGACGATATTCAAATTGCATCTGAGAAAACGGCTAGTGAACAAACGGCACACGCACAAGACAATAATGAGGTGTTGAAAAAGAGTCAAGAAGAATTAGCGATTGCACATGAAAATGAAAACATCGAAGAGGTTGACAAATACAGAGCAAATAAAGAGATTATCAATGAGAAAGTGAAACAAAATTCGGAAGTTGATGAAAAAGCCAAAGAAGCTCATGCAAAGAAAATAGAGTATGTCGAAGCGATGAACAAAAAAGCTAATATAGATGATGTTGAAGCGCATAAGGGTGATTATGACGAACGCTTAGATGCGAAAAAGAAAATAGACAAAATACATACTGATCACGAAACAAAGACAAATGAAGAGGTTAAAAAGGCGCAGGAAAACAATGAAGCAATAGCATTAACGAAGAAAACGCAACAAGCGTCCGATGAGAATAAAAATCTCGGTGAACATGAAAAACATTATGATGTTCAGTCTGATTTGAATAAAATTGAAGAAAAGCCAATGGAAAGAGTGAAAACGGCTAATTCTTTAGGGGAAGAATATCCTGAAGGAGTTTCTCAAGAGTCTTTTACTAGAAGTGATTCCGACGGTTTGGTGAATACATTTATTACGCGTAGGATAGTTGTCATTGATGGTCACGCAGACGTTTACGTAAGAACACAAACAGCCCATGGTATAACTTATTCGAAAAATGGAAAACCAAGTTTACAAAGTGTGTGGAATAAAGAAACGCAAGGTCCTCATTTGGAGCGTCATTTTTAATCTATTTCTTTTAACTTCATGTGGAGATCATTCTCCCCAAGATAATAAAACTTTTTATGATGTCCATGGGGAGACACAGGGAACAACGTATACCGTTATTATCGATGATGAAAGTAAATCAATCACTAAAAACAGCCTCGATTCTCTCTTTCATGTTTTTGATTTCTCTCTTTCAACCTATGTGCAAGAATCTGTAATCACTCAAATGAATAATTCTACTCATGGAGTTAGACTTATTGATAAAACTGGTTTTTTTAAAAGATGCTACCTTGAAAGTCAACGAGTGTATTCCCTCACTGAAGGGGATTTTGACCCTGCTGTTTTTCCGCTCGTGAAAGGTTGGGGATTCATGACAAAAGTAGATTCTCCTTTAACACAAAGTGAAGTAGATTCCATTCTATCATTTGTGTCTTTTAAAGAAGATGAATTACATTCTATTCAGTTCGTTGGTGATTCTATTTTATTCCAAAAGAAATATGCTGAGTTTAAAATTGATTTTAATGCAATTGCACAAGGATTGTCCGTTGATGTTGTGGATGAATTTTTGGCACAAAAAGGATTGGAAAATTATTACATAGAAATTGGTGGAGAATTACTCGTTAGAGGGAAAAATAAAGATGGAGTTGATTGGAGGATAGGGGTAGATTCACCAAAAGAGAATCTAAAAACGAGAGAAATTGAAAATGTTTTGTCGGTTTCGAACTTAGCGATTGCAACCAGTGGTAATTATCGGAAGTTTTATGTGAAAGATGGAATTAAATACGCCCATACTCTGAATCCTAAAACAGGTTTTCCTGTACAGCATTCTTTACTGAGTGCTACAGTCGTTTCGGGTGATTGCCAATCTGCCGATGCTTTTGCTACAGCTTTTATGGTTATGGGAAAAGAAAAAACCTTGACTTTTGTAAAAACACACCCTGAGTTAAACGTTGAAGTATACTTGCTTTATGCAGACGATAAAGGTGAAATTCAGCGTGAAATGTCGGATGGTTTCTCTAATTATATTGCGATAGAATAAGGAAGTGATTGCTTATTCTATTGACTATCTATCTTTTTTGTTTAAATTTGGCTGAGGTTCAAATCAATCGTTTAAAATCTTCAAAATATGAAAAACAGTAAAATACTCAAAGTACTTATTTTAGTCATTATGTTTCTATTAGGAAACGCAATTTCTATGTATTATTGGTCAAATGGCACACTTGGAAGTATGCGAAATGTACCAATGTTCATTATGATTCTTGTTTTGATTTATATTCTAATGCAAATTTTAAAACGTTTTCTCTATAAAGAAAAAAATTGGTGGGATTGGTTGTATTACATCGGACTTTTAATCGTCATTTTACCAACTTATTTCGCTTCTGAAAATAACTTATCGACTTTTCAATTGATGACTGATTTTGGCTCTTTAGTTTTTGTACTACCTCTTCTATTTGATTTTAAAAAGTTGGTTCAAAAATAAAAATATGAAAAAAGTATTTACGATTATCGTGTTATTCTTTCTAGCCTCTTCTTTTATAGCAAAGAAAGAGTCCAAAGCTGAAATTAAGTGGTTGAGTTGGGAGGAAGCCATCCAGTTAAATAAAAAAAATCCTAGGAAAATTTTTGTGGACATCTACACTGATTGGTGTGGTTGGTGTAAGAAAATGGATGCTACTACATTCTCGGATAAAAAAGTTGCAGCATTTATGAATGAGAATTTTTATTGTGTAAAATTTGATGCAGAACAAAAAGAAGATGTAATCCTCCAAGGAGATACACTACGATTTAACCCAAATAATGGACGGAGAGGTTCACATGATCTTGCAGTTGCATTGTTGAACGGACAAATGAGTTACCCAAGCTATGTTTATTTGGACAAAGATTTAAAAAGAATTTCAATTTCACCCGGTTATAAAACGGTCGAACCTTTTCTAACTGAAATTGGATTTATTGCGGGAGATTTTTATCTAAAAATGTCGTACCAAGAATATACCAATTCGATTAAGAAATAAAACAATGAGTAAAAAAGTACATTTTATCGCGATCGGTGGGTCTGCAATGCACAACCTAGCAATTGCTTTAAACCGAAAAGGATTTCAAGTTTCAGGGTCAGATGATGAAATTTTCGAACCTTCCAAATCTCGATTAGAAAAAGAAGGAATTTTACCGAATAAAATGGGGTGGGATGCAACGAATATTGATGATTCTTTGGAAGCGGTAATCTTAGGAATGCATGCTCGGGTAGATAACCCTGAACTACTTAAAGCCAAAGAATTGAATATTCCTATTTTTTCATATCCGGAGTATTTGTACGAGCAATCGAAGAATAAAAAACGAGTGGTGATTGGTGGTTCTCATGGTAAAACAACCATCACTTCAATGATTCTACATGTGGTAAATACACTCGGAATGAATGTTGACTACATGGTTGGCGCTCAACTGGAAGGTTATGATTGCATGGTCAAATTAACCGATGAAGCTGAAATCATGTTACTCGAAGGAGATGAATATTTAAGTTCTCCGATTGATAGAAGACCTAAATTTCACCTTTATCATCCTAATGTTGCTTTAATCAGTGGCATTGCTTGGGACCATATTAATGTTTTCCCAACCATGGAAAATTATGTGGAACAATTCGATATTTTTTGTTCGTTGATTGAAAAAGATGGCGCTTTAATTTATAATGCGGATGATATCGAAGTGAAGAGCATAGGGGAGAAGTACGCTGAGAATTTGAAATCAATTTCATACAATACACCCAAATATACCGTAACAGAATCAGGAACGACCCTTCATTTTGATGGAAATGATTATCCTTTGCAAATTTTTGGAGGACATAATTTACAGAATTTGATGGGAGCAATGAATGTTGGTGTTGAGATGGGGATTACAAAAGAAAACTTCTTAAATGCGATGAAAACTTTCACAGGTGCAGGTAAAAGGTTAGAGAAAATCATTGAGAATAAAGATTTTGTGATGTTTAAAGACTTTGCTCATTCTCCATCAAAACTGAAAGCAACAACGAAAGCAGTAAAAGAACAATATGCGGATCGGAAAGTGGTAGCTTGTATGGAATTGCATACTTTTTCATCCTTAAAAAAAGAATTCTTACCTCATTATAAAGATGCGATGAAGAGTGCAGATGTGGCAGTCGTATATTACAGCCCCGAAGTTGTGAAACATAAAAAATTGGAGCCAATTTCTAAAGAATTAGTGTTGGATGGTTTTGGTAACAATGTAATAGTGCTTAATGAAACGGAAGAAGTTTTGAAATTCATCCGAAATGAAAATGGAACAATTCAGTTTTATTAATGATGTCTTCAGGAAATTTTGATGGTATTGATTATAATGCACTTGGGAAAGAATTAATTTCTACGCTTTAGAATTGACTATTTAAAAAAATAAATTCAGATTAATTCTGTACTTTCGTTCAAACATTACAAATATGATTGTTTTTATCAAAAAAATACTTTTCAAAACCTTAAGTCAAAAGGCATATTTAAAAACGTTACAACGCGGTTTTTATACAATGTATGACCTTGGATTATTGAAGAATGATTCACGATTTAAATATCATTATGCAATTAAAGATCTCATCGAAGAAGATTATAGCATTGTTGATATTGGAGCAAATTTGGGGTATTTTTCTAAAAATTTCGCACGATTAGCACCTCACGGACAATTATTATCCATTGAGCCTGTTAAACCATTCTACGATGTTCTTTCAAAGTTGATGTCAAAATTTAAGAATGCGCGAGTGGTGAATTACGCTTTGGGGAATGAAAAAGGAACAATTACAATGGTTCTGCCGGAATCAAATGGAATGATTCGTACAGGATTACCACATATTGCTGAATCTGAAGAAGAAAAAGCAATGCACAAAACACACGAAGTAGAAATTGTGAAAGGGAGTGAGTTGTTGAACAAATTAGATAAAATTGATTACATCAAATGCGATATTGAAGGCTATGAGGTTGTTGTTTTTAATGAAATTAAAGATGTTATTGCGAATAAGAAACCTATCGTACAAATTGAAATTGGTCCTGAGAATGAAAAAGAAATGTTTGCCTTTTTTAATGACCTAAATTATATTCAATATGGAATCGCTGATTTTAAAATAATCAAAGAAGTACCTGGTCAACAAAAAGAACCGGGCGATTTCTTATTTGTTCCATCAGAGAAGGTGGAAGAATTTGATAAAAAAATAAAAAAATAAAATGGAAGATAAGATAACGAAAATTTCAGAAATAAAAGTTGAAATAGGAATGAATGAAAATCATTTGCCTATTGATATGAAATGGTCAGCGAGTGATGGGGGCATTGAGAATGCTCAGGCAAAAGCATTATTTCTAGCATTATGGGATTCCAATGAGAAAAACACAATGAAAATTGATTTGTGGACAAAAGATATGTCCGTTGAAGAAATGAAACAATTTTTTCACCAAACACTTCTTTCTCTTTCTGATACTTTTGAAAAAGCGACAGGTGAGAAGAATATAACCGACGATTTACGTGATTATTGTCATCATTTTGCAGATAAAATGAATATTCTTCCCGAAGAATAATGGCGAAAGGAAATATTAATAAAATGTCTGTTGAAATGAAAGACGAGGTGGTTTATACACTTAATCTTTCTTCGGATATTGTGATGAATGATTTTATTGGAAAACAAATTCGATTGGAATGGAATGGGATAATCAATTGTAGAGCCTGTAATAAAGTGACTAAAAAATCATTTGGACAAGGGTTTTGTTATCCATGTTTTATGAATTCTCCCCAAGCATCACCGTGCATTCTCCATCCTGAGTTGTGTCGAGCACATTTAGGAGAAGGTCGTGATGTTGAATGGGAAGAAAAACACCACAACGGACCTCATATTGTATATTTAGCCAAATCGAGTGCAGTAAAAGTAGGTATCACCCGCATTGACCAAATACCTACGCGTTGGATTGACCAAGGAGCAAGTGCAGCAATTCGTTTAGCAGAAGCGCCAAATCGTTATGAAGCAGGTAGAATTGAGGTTGCGTTAAAAGAATTCTTTACAGATAAAACCAATTGGAGAAAGATGCTCCAAAATGATGTGGATGACACCATTGATTTAGAAGAAGAGAAATGGTCGTTAGAAGAACATCTACCAGCTGACATTACCGAACTTTTTTCGGAGAATGATGAAATTATTGAAATTAATTACCCCGTTCTAGAATATCCCGAAAAGGTGAAAAGCCTATCTTTTGATAAAACACCAATCATTGAAGGGAGGTTGATGGGAATAAAAGGTCAGTATCTTCTCTTTGAAGGAGGAGAAGTGCTGAATATTAGAAAACATACGGGTTATTTTATTAATGTGACAGAATAATGGGAAAAGATAAAATAAGAAGATTTGCAGCAGTAAAAGAATTTGATAATTTTTACGAACCAGTAATTAAAGAACCTTTTCCAATGAAAGGGAAATGGAGAGAGCAACATTTTAAAAATGACCATCCAATTGTTTTGGAATTAGGTTGTGGAAAGGGAGAATATTCTGTCGGCTTAGCCAAACATTTTCCAAATAAGAATTTCATTGGTGTGGACATCAAAGGCGCCAGAATGTTTATTGGAGCAGAAGAAGCATTGAATGAGAATATGAAAAATGTAGCTTTTTTAAGAACTAAGATTGATTTTATCAACGATTATTTTTCTGAAGGTGAAATTGATGAGATTTGGTTAACTTTTTCAGATCCTCAACCTAAAAAAGTGAATAAACGATTGTCTTCACCACCATTCATCGAACGATATCGGAAAATTTTAAAACCTGGAGGCATTGTTCACATGAAAACAGATAGTGATTTATTGTTCGAATATACCGAAGAGCAAATCAAAGAACAAAACTATGAGTTACTCGAACTTACATGGGATTTATACGGAGAATTACCCGAAAATATTGACCCACTAACAAGAGATATCTTTCATATCAAAACACATTATGAAAAATTATTCACTTCTCGAGGTAGTGTGATTAAGTATTGTAAGTTTAAGATTAATTAAATAAAAATGCGATTGAATTTTCAATCGCATTTTTATTATTTTCTTCTCCATATTTCAGTTCAACCATACATCTATATCGGCAATTAATTTGTCGAAATATTTTAATTAGCTAAGCTGAGGTCATCGAGTTTGTCGAGATGCGAAGCTACGCTACTCTCAATTTCGCCATTTTACTCTTCGAAAATTTCGTTTGAGCATATTCCAATGTTACCCTAAATTCTTTCATATCTGAAGAAGGTATTTCGAACATCGCATCATTTAAAATTGCTTCACAAATAGAACGCAATCCACGAGCACCTAATTTGAAGTCTACTGCTTTTTCGACGATAAAATCAAGAACCTCTCCGTCAAACTTTAAATTAACATCATCCAATTCAAACAAACGAACATATTGTTTTATGATTGCATTTTTTGGTTCAGTTAAAATTCTTCGCAAGGCATCACTGCTTAATGGCTCTAAATATGTTAAAACAGGGAAACGACCAATCAATTCAGGAATTAACCCAAAAGTTTTAATATCGGTTGGGTTAATGTATTTCAATAAAGTTTCTTTATCAATTGCTTCTTCTTCGTTACTCGAAAAACCAATCGTTTGACGGCTCACTCGATTCGCAATGATTCTTTCGATACCATCAAATGCTCCACCACAAACGAATAGTATATTCTTTGTGTCAATTTGAATCATTTTCTGCTCAGGATGTTTACGACCTCCTTGTGGTGGTACAGAAACTGTTGCTCCTTCCAGTAATTTCAATAAAGCTTGTTGAACACCTTCACCAGAAACATCTCTAGTAATCGAAGGATTGTCGCTTTTACGAGCAATCTTATCAATTTCATCAACAAAAACAATTCCTCTTTCAGCGGCTCCAACATTGAAATCAGCGGCTTGAAGTAGTCGAGATAAAATACTCTCAACATCTTCACCAACATAACCAGCTTCTGTTAAGACCGTTGCATCAGCAATGCAAAAAGGGACATGTAACAATTTCGCGATTGTTTTTGCTAAAAGCGTTTTTCCTGTTCCAGTTCTTCCCACCATAATGACGTTTGATTTCTCAATCTCAACTTCATCTTTCTGTACTTTATGATTTAATCGTTTGTAATGATTATATACTGCAACAGATAAAACTTTCTTAGCATCATCTTGGCCGATCACATATTCATCCAAATGATTTTTAATTTCAATAGGTTTTTTAACTTTAAAATCATCATCCTTTTCATCAAAAGATTGGGTAATACCTTCCTCTTGAACAATAACATGTGCTTGTTCAATACAGCTTTCACAAATGTGACCTGTAACCCCAGCGATTAACATTCCTACTTCTTCTCGTGGTCTTCCACAAAAGGAACAACCTGAATCTTTTTTTGCCATAATAATTGATAAAAAAGCCCTTTGATTGCCGAAACAAACAAAGGACTGAATTTTAATTTTGCAAAGATACTTACTTTTTGTTACGAATCAATACTTCGTCAACCATTCCGTATTCTTTTGCTTCGCTAGCTGTCATCCAATAATCTCTATCAGAATCTGCCCAAACTTTATCGTAATCTTGTTTAGAATGAGTTGCAATAATATCATACAACTCTTTCTTTAATTTCTGGATTTCTCTTGCAGTTATTTCAATATCAGACGCTTGTCCTTGTGCACCTCCCATTGGTTGGTGAATCATTACACGAGAATGTTGTAATGCAGATCGCTTACCTTCTGCACCAGCACATAATAAAACTGCACCCATTGAAGCCGCCATTCCTGTACAAATTGTTGCTACATCAGGAGCAATGTATTGCATGGTGTCATACATTCCTAGACCTGCATATACAGAACCTCCCGGAGAATTTAAGTAAATTTGAATGTCTTTTTTTGCATCAACAGATTCTAAAAATAATAATTGTGCATTGATTATATTTGCAACTTGATCATCAATCCCAGTCCCTAAAAAGATAATTCTATCCATCATTAGTCGTGAAAAAACATCCATCTGAGTCATGTTCATTTGACGTTCTTCAATAATGTAAGGCGTTAATGAAGATTCAATATAGTTCTCTACATGCATACTGTTCAATCCCATATGCTTGGTTGCATACTTCTTAAATTCGTTACCGTTCATCATATATTTATTGTTTTCGTTCTTATTGAACGTTAAAGATAGAATCAAAGTTGGGATTGACAATCAAAATTTATCACTTTTTTGATAAGAAACGTTCACTTTCTACTTTTTTTAGAATCTATCTATTACTTTTACTTCTTATGAACGGATTATTACTCGAGAATATTTCAAATAGAAAAATATTGTTTTCTCCACTAAATTGGGGGTTGGGACATGTTTCACGTTCAATTGGTTTGATTTATTTGTTGTTGAAAAAAGAGAATATTGTCTTTATTGCTTGTGATAAGGAACAAAAAAAGTGTACCAAGAATATTTTCCTGAAATAGAATTCATACTACATAAAGGTTACCCGTTCGATTTTAAAGGAAAGGGGAATTTCTCACTCGATTTATTCATGAGTTCTATAACATTAACAAAACGACTTAGGCTAGAAAAGGAAGAGGTTAAAAAATATGTAGATGAATTTGAAATAGATATTATTCTCTCGGACCATCGTTATGGTTTCGTTCATGAGAAAATTCCGTCTATTTTTATAACTCATCAATTAAATTTACCGCTAAAATGGCATCAAAAAAGTGTACAATTCCTTCATGAAAAATTAATAGGAAAATTTCATTCTATTTGGGTGATGGATTTCGATAATAATTCTCTAGCTGGAGATTTGTCTGCGGAGAATAATAAAGGTGTATCGTTTATCGGTCCTTTTTCTCGTTTTATGTTGTATGAAGTGCCCCAAAAAAAGAATAATCAAACCGTTTATATTGCTAGTGGACCTAAAATATATCTTGAGGAATTCATTGAATCGATTTATGAAAAGAATGAGCAATCAGTTTTAATTGCCCCTTCTCAGTATTCTAAAACTGAATTAACTTGGCGAGAACAAGACGAAATCATTTTGAATGCAAAGAAAATAATTTCTCGCTCAGGTTATTCTACAATAATGGATGTCTATTTCTTAAAATGCGAAGTAGAATTTTACCCAACAAAAGGGCAATCAGAGCAAGGGTATTTAGCAAAATTGCACAAAAAAAGTCCAACGTTTTAGTTGAACTTTTTAAGTAAAGAATGAATAATTACATTTTAAAAACTCGTTCAATCGTTCCATCATCATAAATGAGAATTTGAACTCCCTTTTCATCTTTAGAGATTTCTTGACCGAGAATGTTAACAATCTTAACAATGTTTTTATTTCGAGTATTGGTATTATCAATCGCTATAATTTTCTTGTTGAATATGGTATTTACTCCATTAAAATCAGTCTGGTTTAAACGGTAATAATTTACTTTACCTTGTACGAAATATCGGTCATTGAAATAGTATGAACTTTCTGTCATTGTATTTCCAATTGCATTTTGGTAATTCACTTTTTCCCAATGAACCCCATCAATACTTCGTTCAACATTGTAATGAGATGCATTTCTTTCAGAAAGTGTTATCCAAGTTAATTCATTTGCATCGATACCGTTATATTTTCCGTCGAAATCCCCTAATTCTACGGGCAAAACAGAAACAGGGCAATTGACATTTAAAGAATCTCTCATTAATTGCAACCACTGGAGATTAGCTGCATTGTTGGGTAAACCAGGTGTTTCAGCGACAGGTGCACCACCACTAGACCATTCAGAGACGTTGTAAAAATCACCTGAATTAAACCAGCCAACCATTCCTGTTCCGTCACCTGTAAATAATTTTAAATTATGAGGTCCTCCTGACATTTCAGCACCTCCAAAGGTAATTCCATGAAAATAAGCTCCATTGGGAGAACGAACTTGAATTGCGTCCCCAGAATTCCTTAAACTTAAAGGTCCCCAACCTGTTAATGGAGCAGTGGCATAAGTACAAGGAGTATAAATAGAGTCAGGACTGAACGAAGAGGGTAAAGTTGTACAACGCTCAAATAAAGTACTTGTATGTGGAACAACGTACAGAGAATCATTGTTTGCATCTGTAGGGTCATCAGCAGGGAGACTCGGGTTTGGGTCACCTGCATTGTAAACAACAATTAATGAACCTACGGGTATACTTGCCCACTGGGCATCATTTGTAAATCTAAAGTGTCCTGGAGCAATTCCTGACGCCGTACCTGTATAAGCAGCTGGAGTGGTAAAAGTTCCATTGTTGTCATCGAGAATAAATCCTCGGATATCGACTAAATCTCCACATTTACCAGAAACAACAAATTCATAGTATTCTTGATTTCCTGTTGGACCATTGGAGAATTCGTTGATAATTAAACCATTTGAAGAAGGTAAAACAGGGAGGCAGACTTGCATTTGAGTCACTGAGAAAAAAGCTGAACTATCTCCTGCCATTGGTGGAGCAGAGGATGTTATTCTAACGCGAAATAAAGTTCCCGTGTTTAAACCTGCTGGTATTGTAATTGGTATTGTGCCAGAATTAGCAGTGGAAGCTAATGTACCAATTGTCATAGGGATAGTAAAATTTCCAAACTCATCAGATAATTCAACCGTATAAACATTTCCTGCTTGCATAACGGCTACAGCATTAAATGCAACTGTACCAGCATCTGTTATGTTGTTTTCACAGTTGATTTGAAAGGGACCACCTGAAACCACACCAGATGTCAACCCACAAGGGTTATTTTGAGTGATAGTAAAAGGGGTGGAGTTGTCACCAATTACAATAGGGTCAGTAGAAACTACTCGTATTGTATAATTAGTACCTGTAGGTAAATCACTTGGGTAATTGAATACTATATTACCATTATTAAGAGTAGTTGCCAAGCTTCCAATTATAATTGGAGAAGCAAAAGATCCATGCTCATCGGACAATTGAACGTTAAAGGTATTACCTGCGTTAAAGGTTCCGGTAGAAGTGTAATCTACATCTCCCGAAGTACTCGTTCCGTTACCACAGTCTGCAAAAAAGGTGCGCCAAAAACGGTTCCGGTATTTAAGGTTAGACCTCCAGAACACCCTGTGCCAGTAACTGAAATATTGTCCATATTGTAGTACTCAGTTCCTGCGTTATTGTTAAACGTGATTCGTAATACGAGTGAAGTACCGGTTAGACCTGTTACAGTTACTGTGGTGGGTGCAAAATCATCGTTGATAGTATTGGTTAAAGTTCCTAATCCCATCCAATCTGTAATAAGTGTGAATGTTGTACCACCATCGGTACTGTATTCTACATTTATATAATCTGATGTCTCAAAGGTACCAGACTCTGATAAATCAATTGAAAAATCAACAGATGTACAGGTACTAATATTTATATTTTCAGTAGTGAAAATTAGAGGACCATCAGTATCTCTTGCAACAAATTGTCCTCCCGTAGCATACCCGTAATCACTTGTTGCTGTTAATGAAGCTCCGCTTGCGTCAATTGTCCAAGGAGTTGAAGTGGGATAATCTCCAGCATTGTTTATTCCTGGTCCCACAACACCAGAAGGGTCAGCATGTGTACTAAAACCTTCTAACCAAGGTAATTGAGAAAAAGAAATATTCGGTAGTAATATTAACAGTGCAAAGTAAAAAAACTTCATCATAAGTTTATTAGTTTTATCGTTCGTTTCAATTATAAAAAAAATGAATCTTTTTAAGTTGAGTAGTTGTTTGTATTCAAAATTACGTAATACTATCCAAATGGTTGGGTTGTTTATATTATATTAATATTAACATTTGTTAATGAATCCCCCATTATTTTCAATGTAATTGCTTCTAATAAAAACGTTAAAACGATTAAGTAATGTTTTTGCAAGGATATATGTGAGTGTTGATAACTATTAGCTATTCTGTAAAATTATTTTTTAAATAAAAAAAGATTTTTTTACTAAAACGATCTTCTACTGATGCATTTATATATTTCACATCATCAATAAAAAAGTCTCTAACGAAACTAATTCGAAAGATATATTTAAAATATTTTCACTTTTCAAGAATGACTTCAGGTTGATCTTTCTCATTTAAATGACAGATAATATTCTTCTACATTTTTGAAAAAAAATATTTTCATGTCTCAGTTTCAAAAGAATTGACTAATTTTGCACTCCTGTCTCGAGAAGGCAGATTTACTTAATTAATAATCAGGGATTTGTTCCCTAAACAGTAAACAAATTATGGCAACTAAAATTAGATTGCAAAGACACGGTAAGAAATCAAGAGCATTCTACCACATTGTAGCAGCAGACACAAGAGCTCCTAGAGATGGTAAATTCATCGAAAAATTAGGAACTTACAATCCAAATACTAATCCTGCAACTATCGAAATTAATTTCGAAAGAACATTGCACTGGGTTCAAGTTGGTGCTGAAATGACAGATACAGCGAGAACTTTATTGTCTTACAAAGGTATTTTGTACAAAAATCACTTAATAAAAGGTGTAGCTAAAGGTGCCTTAACTGAAGCTCAAGTTGAGGAGAAATTCTCAAAATGGATGGAAGAGAAAGATGCTAAAATAGCAGCTAAAGTTAGTGGTTTAGATAAAACTGCTGCAAAAGCAAGAGCAGATGCGTTAAAAGCTGAAGTTGATGTTAATACTGCTAGAGCAAAAGAAATTGAAGCAAAAAATACTCCTGTAGAAGCGGAACCAGAAGCAACTGAAGAGGTTGTTGCTGAGGAAGCACCTGCGGCTGAGGAAGCTGCAACTGAAGCACCTGCTGCTGAAGAGGCAACTTCTACTGAAGAGCCAAAAGCAGAGTAAATTTATCTTGCTTTAAAAGTAAATTTGCGTTTCATTACTTCGGTGATGAAACGCTTTTTTTTGATTAATTATGGAAAAAAAAGATTGTTTCCATTTAGGAAAAATCGCAAAATTACACGGGTTTAAAGGAGAGGTTTCTCTTTTACTTGATGTTACAAACCCAGAAGATTATTCTGGGTTAGATGCTGTTTTTATTGATATCAATAATCACTTGACTCCTTTTTTTATTGATTCAATAAAACTGAAAAACAACGGTTTTGCTGCTGTTAAGCTTGAAGGTGTCAATGATGAAGATTCGGCACGTGCAATTCTAAGAAAGGAGGTTTACCTTCCTGCTCAAATACTTCCTGAGTTAGAAGGGATTCGATTCTATGATCACGAAGTAGAAGGTTTTACGGTTGTTGACGAAGTGAAAGGTGATATTGGCATTTTAAAACAAGTAATTGATTTGAAAGTCAATCCGTTGTTACAGATAATGAAAGGCGGAAAAGAAATTCTCATTCCATTGTTGGATGGTTTGGTTAATAAAGTCGATCGAAAGAATAAGAAATTACATATTTCTGCACCCGAAGGATTGGTAGATTTGTATTTAGATTTATAGATTGTTTTAAAGATGTCCTCATTTCATTTTAAGCATTTCTCCGTTCTCCAAACTAATTCAGCAATGAAAGTCGGTACGGATGCTATGATTTTAGGAGCGTTTATTCATTCACAAGGCAGGAAATTAGGTCTTGATATTGGAGCTGGAACTGGGGTGATATCATTGATGGTTGTTCAAGGGAATGATACTATCGAAATTGATGCTATCGAAATTGATTCGCTGTCGGTTGAAGAATGTGAAACGAATTTTAAAGATTCTCCATGGAGCAGTCGGTTGAATGTTTTATTGAGAGATTTTAAGCTTTTTTATTCGGAGAAAGAATATGATCTGATTTTTTCAAATCCGCCCTATTATGCAACGACTAATTTGAGTCTTGATCGTCGAGTTTCACTAACGAAGCACGAAGAAAGTTTGCCTTCCGAAATTATTTTACAAAAAGTGAGTGACTTGTTAAGTAATTCAGGTGATTTTTGGGTGATAGCCCCCTTTTCTGAGAAAAACAAGTGGGTGACTAATGCAAAAATACATGGATTGTACTTGCGAAAATCAATTTCAATTCAAGGGAAGTCAAGTAAAGATCCTAATCGTGTGATTTTGACTTTTAACCGTGTTTCGGCACAAGTTGATAATCAAAAATTCATTGTTCGAAAAGAGAATGGTTGGTATTCAGATGAATATATCGAGTTAACGAAAGACTTTCATTCGTTGGATTTATCTTTGAAAGAACAAGGCTACTGATATTAATAATTAACGGGCAGATCGCCACCTGCCCGTATTTATTTTATTATGCGGTATTATTTTTTAAGCTTCTACTAAAAGTGTTTTCTCAACTAGTGCAGCAAGTTCTTTAAAAGCCGATTGACCTTTGTCAACATTGTACCACAATTGAATGGCGTGCTTTTTCTCTTGTGTAGTCATTTCAGAATCTTTATTTCTCATTACCATTGCTTGACATTGAGCTGGTCTTGGTCCCCAAGTGAAAATATCGTTGCCATTTTCATCGCGAACAATTAATTTTGGAACTGATTTCCCTCCATTTGTCAGGTATTGATTAATTAAGAAAGGCTCACTATCACGCAATTGAATATCTAGTGTAATGTTCTCATTTGCTTCAGCAATTTTGTTAATCACTGGAGCCATATTCGCAGCATCACCACACCAATGTTCTACAATTAAAATCCAAGTTTGAGGTGTACTGATTTGATTAAAAACAGCCATTGCTTCTTCAGGAATTTCTAATTTTTTATTCCAACGATTTAATCTTGAATTATTAAGTTTTACAAATTCTACGTAATCTGGATTATCGTAAGGCTTTTCAGTAAAAGTCCCGTCTAAAATTTCTTTAAATTTCGATGTGTAAGTTGTCCAATTCATATCTCTTTGATGTATTTATTTTAAAATCCTTACAAAGATAATGAGAGAGTTATTCCCGTTTGGTAACCTAGGTTGCGAAAAATAGTCTTAATAGATGCTCGGATATTCTAATGGGTCAACTTCGTTCATCATTGCGTATGCTTTCTCAACAATGTCATCGATGCTTGGCTTAGAGAAGTAGTCACCATCAGAACCGTAAGCTGGTCTGTGATTTTTAGAACTTAAAGTTTCAGGTGCTGAATCTAAATGATAATACCCTTTTTGTTCAACCATTATTTTGTCTAAAATGTAAGCCGTTCCACCACTACTAACATCTTCATCAACGATTAATAAACGATTTGTTTTTTTCAAAGAATCGACAATCATGTGATTTATATCAAAAGGCAATAACGTTTGTACGTCAATTAATTCTACAGAAATCCCAAGCTCTTCTAATTGAGGGATAGCTTGCTGACAAAGATTAAATGTTGAACCGTAAGAAACGATTGTAATATCATTACCTTCATGTGTAATTTCAGGCACACCTAATGCTTCTCTAAATTCTCCAATATTTGTTGGTAAAGGTTCTTTTGTTCTGTATCCATTCAGAGGCTCGATTACTAACGCAGGTTCATCTGCTTCCATCAATGTGTTGTAGAAACCAGCAGCTTTTGTCATGTTTCTTGGTACACAAACATACATTCCTCGAAGAGAATTTACAATCATCCCCATTGGAGAACCACTGTGCCAAACACCTTCTAAACGATGTCCTCTTGTACTAATAATTAACGGCGCTTTCTGCCCACCTCTCGTTCTGTATTGAACAGTGGCTAAATCATCAGACATAACTTGTATCGCATAAAGAAGGTAGTCTAAATATTGAATTTCTGCAATTGGTCGAAGTCCTCTCATAGCCATTCCCATTCCTTGACCAATGATGGTGCATTCTCGAATTCCAGTATCATGCACACGACTAATGCCGTATTTGTCTTGCATTCCTTCGAGTGTTTGGTTTACGCCGCCAATTTTCCCCGCATCTTCGCCATAAACGAGTGCTTGAGGATAGTTTTCTAAAAGTTTATCATAGTTTTCACGGAGAATAATTCTTCCATCTTCCATTTTTCCATCGTCACCGTATGTTGGTGCAATCGGTGTTACATTTAAAGCAGAATTTTCTGACTCAGAATGTAAATGAGAGCTGTAACGATTGAAATTCGTGGAAATTGCCTCTTGAATCCATGAAGATAAAGCCGTTTTTGCAGAAGAATTTTGATCTCTGACCATTCTCAATGCTTTTCTTGCTGCCATTAAAACATCACGACGAGTAGGTTCAAATGTTTTTTCTAAATCTTCTCCAATTTTCTTAATGAAAACACCGTTTGAGCTTTCTTCTGCTAATTGTGAAATTAATGCAGTAGAATTTGCTAAATCTTGCTTGATATCATCAGTGAATGATTTCCAAGCAGCTCTTTTATCATTGGCAACTTCTTTCTTTGCTTCTTTTTGAATGGAATCTAATTCTTCTTCTGTCGCAATTGATAAACCATCTGCATTAAAGTCGATAATCCATTCCTTGAATTTATTGATACAGTCGAAATCAGTTTCCCATTTCAATCGTGCTTCATCTTTATATCTTTCGTGAGAACCTGAAGTTGAATGCCCTTGCGGTTGATTTACTTCTTTTACGTGAACCAGTACTGGAACGTGTTCTTCACGAGCTATTTTAACTGCTTTTTCATAGGTTTCACATAAGTGAGTGTAATCCCAACCTTTTGTGATAAGTATTTCATAGCCTGTTTTATCTTTTGTGCGCTGCATTCCTGAAAGTGCATCAGAAATACTGTCTTTAGTAGTTTGAAATTTACGTGGAACAGAAATACCAAAACCATCATCCCAAACGGACATGACCATCGGAACTTGTAAAACACCTGCAGCATTTATCGTTTCCCAAAAAGGCCCTTCAGAAGTGGAAGCATCTCCAATTGTCCCAAAAGCAACTTCATTTCCTCCGTTGGTAAATTTTTTAAATTCTTCTAACTCTGCTAAAGCCGGATTTTCTTTGTAGAATTTAGATGCTTGAGCTAAACCTAATAATCGAGGCATTTGTCCTGCTGTTGGTGAAATATCTGCAGAACTGTTCTTTTGTTCCATTAAATTTAACCAGTTTCCATTGTCATCTAAATTCCGGGTAGCAAAATGCCCCCCCATTTGACGTCCACCTGATTGTGGTTCAAATTCTAAATCTGTATGTGCGTATAATCCTGCAAAGTATTGCTTAACATTCAACTGGTCTATCGCCATCATTAATGTTTGATCACGATAATATCCTGAGCGAAAATCTCCATTTCTGAATTGTTTCGCTAATGCAATTTGGGCCAATTCTTTACCGTCACCAAAGATTCCAAATTTAGCTTTTCCGGTAAGTACCTCACGACGACCAAGTAAAGAAGTTTCTCTAGAAATATTTGCTAACCTGAAATCATTTAAAACTTCTTGTTTGAAAGTTTCGAAATCAAGATTTGTTTCTTTTTTTGAGATTGTTTCTTTTGACATAGGAGTATTATTTATATTGTTGCGAAAATAACAATTTTAGAGCACTTTTAAAAGAGAATTAAAGGGAAAAAAAGAAGATATTTAATTTTTGTATTTTTGAGAAAAAAGATGAAAGAGAAGTGGAATAAATTAAAACCTTATTTTGTAGATGTTTGGCAATATCTTGTCATCATCTTAATTTTTATTTTAGGAGCCATTTTTATTTTGTAACTTGCCTTAAAATTATACTTTACAAGTTTTGTATGCTTCAACTTAAATTTCTTCTTTCGTTCATCTTTCTGAATGTGTTTTTATCTTTCTCCCAATTAAATTTGGATTCAGTTTCATCAATTAATTATCAATCCCTTCACAACACTTTTTTAAATGATATTTGGGGGTACACAGATGAATTTGGGAATGAATACGCTTTAGTTGGTGCTGAAAAAGGAGTGAGTGTAGTTGATATATCTATTCCTTCAAACCCTAACGAAGTATTCTGGATTTCAGGAACACAATCTACGTGGAGAGATCTAAAAACATTTGGAGATTTTGCATATATCACGACTGAAGCATCGTCTGGATTGCAAATCATCGACCTTTCACCATTACCTAATTCTCCAATAATAAATACAACTTATTACAACGGTCCTGTTGGACAAGAATGGTCCTCTGCTCACAATATATTTATTGATGAAAACGGATATGCTTACATTTTTGGTTCGGATAGAGGGAATAAAGGAGTGATTATTCTAGATGTATTCACTGACCCAATGAATCCTATTGAGGTTGGGGTTTTTGATAATTGGTATGTACACGATGGTTTTGTTCGAAATGACACCATGTTTCTTGGGCATATTTATGAAGGCTATTTTAGTATGGTAGATGTTTCAGATAAAGCAAATCCAGTTTTATTAGGAACTCAAAACACACCTTCTACTTTTAGTCATAATGTTTGGGCTTCTGCTAATGGACAATTTGCTTTTACAACTGATGAGGTTTCGGGTGGTTACATTGGAGCTTACGACGTTTCTGACCCCGCAAATATTGTCGAATTGGATAAAATTCAGAGTTCACCCGATTATGGTGCTGTTATTCCTCATAATACGCATGTTAAAGGGAATCACATCATAACAAGTTATTATTCTGATGGAGTAGTGGTGCATGATGTGACTTATCCTTATAATATGATTGAGGTTGGAAATTATGACACTTACCCTGGGCAGACTGGGAGTTATGATGGTTGCTGGGGAGTGTATCCTTTTTTCTCATCAGGGACAATCGTTGCTTCAGATCGATCAGAGGGGTTGTTTGTTTTATCACCAACATATATTCAAGGAGCATATTTAGAGGGAGTAGTAACGAATTCTTTAACAAATGCATTGTTGGATGGAGTAAATGTTTCGATTTCTGCAACAACGATAGAAGATTTGACAAATTCAATTGGGTTTTATGCAACGGGAACATCTTCTCCTGGTACATTTGATATTACTTATTCTAAAGTTGGATATTTCCCACAAACAATTACAGTTAATTTGGTTACGGGTCAAATTACAAATCAAGATGTTCAATTGGTCCCGATTCCTCCTTATAGTTTAACTGTTCGAGTTTTTGAACTGGGGACTAATGCACCGATTATTGGAGCGGATATTCAATTGGAGGCAAGTTTAATTGCTCATACAGGTATTTCGAACGGAATAGGAGAAGAAAATTTCACGCTTTTTTATCAAGAATCATACAATGTGACTGTTGGAAAATGGGGAGAGGTAACACATTGCCATTCTCAAATTATTGATAATTCTACGGGGATAATCGATGTCTTTCTGGAGAAAGGATATTACGATGATTTTTCATTTGATTTTGGCTGGTCAGTTTCTGGGACTGCAACAACAGGTATTTGGGAAAGAGCAAAACCTGTTGGTGTAAATGGAGTTTCAGCACCTTCGGCTGATGACACAGGTGATTGTGGTGGGTTTGCATATGTAACAGGAAACTCTCCAATGCCCCAACCAGACCATGATGACGTGGATGAAGGGAATATGGATTTAACATCACCAGTTTTTGATTTGTCTAATTACACCGATCCTTACTTGAATTATTCACGATGGTTTTACAATGAGTTTGGTCCAAATTTAATTGATGATACACTTCGGATTTTTATAAGTAACGGAACAGATGTCTTTGAAGTCGATAAAGTAGGGAAAGATCCTGCGTCTTGGAATATGTGGACAAGAAAATCCATCCGAATTTTAGATTATCTTTCTTTAACTTCTTCTATGCAAGTCTTCGTTAAAACAAGTGATTTTGACCCAGATTTTAATATAACTGAAGCAGGATTCGATCGTTTTGCAATTGTAGAAGCAAGTGATGTTGGAATAGAAGAGTTGAACCAGTCTTTTGTTATTTTTCCAAATCCTTCTGCGGGCATTTTTTACATAAAAGGAATCACAGGAAAACAATCTTACGAAATCTTCAATTTGAACGGTATTGTAATGAAAGAAGGTGTATTGACTGTAACAGAGAATGAGTTTGACCTATCCTCTTTTGTGAATGGAGTTTATTTCTTGAAAATGAATAATGTGGTATTTAAACTCGTTAAAGAATAGTTTTTTGCTTTTATTTTCAATTCAATCCATAATTCAACATCGGTTTCATTATATTTGTTGACCAAACTTAATAATGTGGAATTAATTTACGACATATCAATTGTAGTCCCTTTGTATAATGAAGTGGAATCATTGCCTGAACTCCATAAATGGATTGTAAAGGTGATGAAAGAGAATAGCTATACTTATGAAGTTGTTTTTATTGACGATGGAAGTAAAGATGGTTCTTGGGATATTGTTGAAGAATTGCATAAAAAGGATGAATTCGTTAAAGGAATTAAATTTCAACGTAACTATGGTAAATCGGCTGCTTTACAAAAAGGTTTTGAAGCTGTTCGTGGTAATGTAGTCATTACAATGGATGCTGATTTGCAAGATTCACCAGAAGAAATCCCCGGATTGTATAAAATGATTATGGAGGATGATTTTGACTTGGTTTCAGGTTGGAAAAAGAAAAGATATGATCCAATCACAAAGACAATTCCAACAAAACTCTACAATTGGGCGGCACGTAGAATTACAGGGATATATTTACATGATTTTAATTGCGGATTGAAAGCCTATAAGAATGCAGTAGTGAAAAGTATTGAAGTGTATGGAGATATGCACCGATATATTCCACCATTAGCAAAGTATGCTGGATTCTCTAATATTGGAGAGAAAGTCGTTCAACATCAGGCAAGAAAATATGGAACAACTAAATTCGGATTGAATCGGTTCTTAAATGGTCCACTGGATTTATTGTCTGTTGCTTTTATCGGTAAATTTGCAAAAAAACCGATGCACTTTTTTGGAGCAATTGGTTTACTCATGTTTATTGTCGGATTTGGTTTTGCATTCTACTTAGGAATTGATAAATTATTGATTGATACCAAAGGAATTAAAATTGCCGATAGAACTGAATTCTATATTTCTCTAACAGCAATGATTTTAGGCGTACAATTTTTCTTAGCTGGTTTTATCGCAGAATTAATCGGACGTTCTTCTTCTCAGCGAAATGTTTACCTTATTGAAAAAACAATCGATGTTAAAAGCTGATTGGAATATTGATGCTTCTTGGTCAATCTTCTTGGATCGTGATGGTGTGATTAATGAACGAATTTTCGGAGGATACATTACACGAGTAACAGATTTTAAATTCATTGATGGAGTAATCGATGCGATTTCTATTTTTTCGAAAAAATTCAATCATGTTTTTGTCGTAACCAATCAACAAGGGGTAGGTAAAGGAATTATGACCGAAAGTAACCTTTTGGAAATTCATACTTATATGTGTGGTGAAATTGAAAAGAGCGGCGGTGAAGTGACACAATGTTATTTTGCAACCAATCTTAGAGGAGAAGTGCCAGATGATAGAAAACCAAAACCTGCAATGGCTAATTGGGCAAAGGAAGATTTTCTTACGGTTGATTTTAGTAAATCAATTATGGTAGGGGATACAGATTCCGATATTCGCTTTGGCAAGAATGTTGGAATGAAAACCGTGCGAATTAAAACAGAAGAACCTATCGGTTTGGAAGCTGATTTAACCGTGAACAACTTATTAGAACTAGCTAAATTAATTGAACAATGAAATTATTTACATCACTCTTTTTTTTATTCATCACTCTTGTTGGATTCTCCCAACTCAATCAGGTAGATGCACAAGGCAGAAAACAAGGCCAATGGGCAAAAAAATACGAGGGGAGAAATGTTTATAAATACAAAGGACATTTTAAAAACGATAAACCTGTTGGTAAATTTACCTATTATTATGAATCCAATAAAGTAAAAGCAATTATAAAACACGATGAGAATAGCAATCGATCGGAAGCTTTCTTTTACCATGAGAATGGAAATATTATGAGTTATGGGATTTATCGTGATATGAAAAAAGATAGTATTTGGTTGAATTATGGTCCTACGAAGCGAATCAGCAACGCCGAAACATATAAAAACGGGAAATTAAATGGGAAAAAAGTGATTTATTATGTTCCTGCTGACATCAATGATAAATCGAGGCGTTTGGCTTCTGTTGCGTTTTATGTTGACGATAAATTAGAAGGAGAATATACGGAGTATTTTGAAAGTCAAGTCGTAAAAACGAAAGGGCAATACTTGCACAATAAGAAAGTTGGCGCTTGGACATATTATCATTCCAATGGTAAAGAAATGAATTTGATTCGGTTTAAAAATGGTCAACGTCACGGTTGGGCATTTGCTTACGATGAATCGGGCAAACAAACGGCAAAGAAATATTTTTATTACGGAAAATTACTTGAAGGTAAAAAATTAGAAGATAAAATGAAGCAACTGAAAGAATTAGGAGTGAATCCTAATGGTTGATTTTTTTTGTGCTTTAGCTTAAATATCGTACATTCGCTACAATTATGCTTCGAAATTATTTATTCATATCTATCCTTGTCATTCTGGCTTCTTCTTGCAAGAAAACTGATATACCTAAGTTTAATACAGAATATTTTGGACTTACCGAAAGCCGATTTGTGATTTATGATGTGGTTGAAATTATTCATGATGCCCAAGTTTCTCAACATGACACTTTAATTTACCAATTGAAAACACATTGGGGAGAAGTTTATATTGATAACGAAGGAAGAACTTGCCATAAGTTTAGACGATTTACGCGAGATTCTGTTTCTGCTCCATGGCAATTGAAAGATACTTGGTACGGATTGATAGATGGAATTCGTGCAGAATTAGTCGAAGAAAATCAACGAAAAGTGAAGCTGGTTTTTGCTCCAACAAAAGAAAAAGCATGGGATGAAAACGCATACAGTACTCTGGCTACACAAGATTGCTACTACGATGATATTCATAAAACAAAAACGTTTGGGAATACTGAATTTGATTCTACTGTTGTTGTTGAGAAAATAGATGAAACAAATGCGCTAATCACCAAGAGATTCTACGAAGTTTACGCAAAACATGTTGGTCTAGTGTATTATCATTTCATGGATAATGATTACCAATTCTCAGTAGAGGTGTATAAAGGGAATGAATTGTACATGACTTATAATTCATCTGGATTTGAGTAAGGATATATAATTCTTAATTAATTCTCCATTTCTAATCAGTATTTCTTAATTTCGTATTCTATGAAAATTGCCTTGCTTTCTGTTTTTTACCCTTACCGAGGTGGAATTGCTCAATTTAGTGCAATGCTTTACCGTGCTTTAGAAAAAGAACATCAATTGAAAGCGTATACATTTTCTCGTCAATACCCAAATGTATTATTCCCAGGAACTTCTCAGTTTGTTACAAAAGATGACAATGCAGATAAAATTCCAGCAAAACGAACATTGGATTCTGTCAATCCGTTTACATTTGTTAAAACAGCAAAAGAAATTAATGCTTTTGATCCCGATTTGTTTATTTCTCAATATTGGATGACTTTTTTCGGTCCTGCAATTGGTGGAGTACAGAAAAAGTTAAAAAAAGGAACAAAGAGAATAAGTATTTTACACAATGTTATTCCGCACGAAAAACGATTCTTCGACAACTTTGCAAATAAATCATTTTTGAAACATAACGAAGGATTTGTAGTTCTTAGTGATGCTGTTTTGAAAGATTTACTTTCAATTGTGCCTGATGCAAAATATTTGAGAATTGATCATCCTGTGTATAACCAATTCGGAGAGAAAACAGAACGAAATACCGCATTAGAATCTTTAGGGCTTGATCAAAGTAAGAAGTTTTTATTGTTTTTCGGTTTTATTCGTGACTACAAAGGATTGGGTTTGTTGCTAAAAGCATTGGCGGATTTGCCTGATGATTTTGAATTAATCGTTGCCGGAGAAATATACGGTTCATTTGAAAAGTATCAGCAAATTATTAACGCTAAAAATCTAGGGAATCGTGTTCATTTATACAATCAATACATCCCTGACGATGAGGTTGCAACTTATTTTTCTGCAAGCGATGTCTGTATTCTTCCTTATAGAAGTGCAACTCAATCTGGAATAACAGCAATTGCTCACCATTTTAATTTGCCAATTATCGCAACAGATGTTGGTGGGCTAAAAGAAACGATTGAGCATGAAAAAACGGGGTTAATGATTCAGCCCGATGTTGATGAATTAAAAAATGCCATTCAACTTTACTATACAGAGAATAGACAAACGTTATTCAGTGAAGAGATAAAGAGAAATAAAAAAGACAATTCTTGGGAGAATTTTGCAGAAAAAGTCATTGCTTTTGCAGAAGAATTGTGACACTTCTCATTCCGATTGTTTATTTTTTTTCATTCTTCAAAAAATACCTTCGTATATAATTGACATTAACAAAGCAATAATCTATATTTGCAGGCTTATAATAATTATAAATTAATTTACGAAAATGCGTAATAAAGGATTTTTTTGGTTTTTAACCATTTTGTTGACTATCATTTGTGTGTATCAACTATCGTTTACTTTTGTTTCTACAGGAGTTGAGAAGAAAGCAGAGAAAGAAGCTACACAGAAAGTTGCTGATTTAAAAGAGAAAGCTAAATCGACGGATAACAAAGCTATTTTACCAAATAGTGTTGAAGTTGATTTTAACGACCCTGAAGCTGAGGAGTTAGCAAAAGCGGCATTTATTAATCAAATTTTACGTGATAAAGCAGAAACACCTGTTTATCCTGTACTTGGTTCTGTTTTTAAAGACGTTAAACAAAGAAGTTTAGCATTTGGACTAGATTTAGTGGGGGGTATGTCTGTAACGATGGAAATTTCAATTCCTGAGTTAGTAGAGAATTACGCAAGAAATAAAAACGATGCTAAATTCAAAAAAGTTTACAAAGCAGCTAAGAAAGTTTATGACACGGAAGGTGGAGATTTTATTTCTATCTTTATTGCTAAGCACAATGAGTTGAATTCCGATATTCCATTGGTTAGATTGTTCGCTATTTCTGACATTGATGAATTAGGAATGAAATCAACAGATGACGAAGTGGAAGAATTCTTGAGAATGAAAGAATCTGTTTCTATGGACGGTGTTGCTGAAATTATGGAACGAAGAATTAATCAATTCGGAGTTGCTCAACCAAACATTCAAAAAGATCCAACAACCAATCGTTTATATATTGAATTACCAGGTGTGCAAGATGAAGCGACTGTTGCTGAAAAATTACAATCAACAGCAAACCTTCAATTCTTTGAAAATTATACCTACAATGAAATTGGACAATATTTCCAACAAGCGGTTATTATTTCTCAACAACTTGAGAATGATGTTGCTGTAGAAACTGAAACGCCTGATTCTACAGATGTTGAAGACCTTTCTCTAGATGAAAGCCTTTCTTTGGATGACTTAAGTGAAGGAAAAGAAGGCTTAGCAAGTTTATTGGTTCCTGTATATCAATATGCAATGGGAGCAACTTCTGAAAATAAAGCAGCGGTTGAACAAATCTTAAAAAGAGAAGATATACAAAATGTTTTCCCAGATAATGTGAAATTCATGTGGTCAGCTGATTTGGAAACAATCAACTTTGAAACGAAAGAAAAAGGATACTTATTATATGTAATTAAAGTTCCTGCAAATGGTAAACCAAGAGTAGGTGGTACGGATATTAAAAGTGCATCTACTGGATACGACCAACAAGAAGGGAAAATTACTGTTGATCTTGAAATGACCGTTGAAGGTGGTGATAGATGGGCGCAAATGACTGCAGATAATACGGATAAAATTGTTTCGATTACAATGGATAACGTTGTGTTTTCTGCACCTCATGTGAACGGACCTATTACAGGTGGTAGAACTCAAATATCTGGTAGCTTTACGATTAATGAAGCAAGAGATTTAGCTGGATTGTTAAATGGTGGATCTCTACCGGCACCTTGTGTGATTAAAGAACAAACAAAAGTAGGTCCAACCATTGGTGCTGAAAATTCAAGCTCAGGTTTGATTTCTTTTGGATTTGCACTCTTGTTAGTGTTTATCTATATGGTTTTCTATTATGGTAAAGCGGGTATCATTGCTGATATTGCATTATTTGCAAATATCTTATTCATCTTTGGTTCTTTGGCTTCTTTTGGAGCTGTATTAACTTTGGCAGGTATCGCAGGTATTGTTCTTACAATTGGTATGGCGGTTGATGCGAATGTACTTATCTTTGAGCGTATTCGTGAAGAGCAAGCAGCAGGGAAAGACGTGAAATCTGCAATTGACACAGGATTCAAAAAAGCACTTTCTTCTATTATTGATGCCAATGTAACTACAATGTTGACGGCAATCGTATTGAAATCATTTGGTTCTGGTCCAATTGAATCATTCGCAACTACCTTAATCATCAGTATCTTTACTTCTGTATTTGCTGCATTGGTAATCACTCGTTTATTGATGTTATGGTGGTTGTCTAAAGGAGAGATTAATTTCGAAACAAAATTCACGAAAGGTGCATTTAAGAATTTGAACTTCAACTTTGTTGGAAACCGTAAAAAATTCTATGCTATTTCAGGTGTTGTTGTAGCAATTGCTTTAGGTGGTTTATTTACCCGAGGATTGAATCCAAGTGTTGAGTTTTCTGGAGGTCGTTCTTTTGGAGTGAAATTTGAAAAAAGTGCAGGTGAGCATATCGACGAAATTAAAGCAAACTTAGAATCTGCTTTTGTTACTGAAGATGGAAGTAAAGCTTCTGTTGCTCTAAAAACAAAAACAAACAGTTACTATTTAGATATCACAACAAATTACCTGCTTTCTCATGAGAATGGAAATGAAGAGGTAAAAGCTAAATTGAAAGAAGGATTGAATAATTCGAAAGATTTGGTTGGCTCTTATGAGATCATGGAATCTAGAAGTGTTTCTTCTACGGTTTCAAAAGAATTGGTTTCATCTTCTTCTTTGGCGATTATACTTTCAATGATAATCATTTTTGCTTATATCTTGATGCGTTTTGGGAAATGGCAATATTCAACAGGTGCTATTATCGCCATGTTGCATGATGTTATTATTGTGTTAGGTGTATTTGCATTGTTGCACGGAATCTTACCATTCAATATGGATATCGATCAAGCGTTTGTCGCAGCAATCCTTACGGTTATTGGTTACTCAATCAATGATACCGTGGTTGTGTTTGATAGAATTCGTGAAGATTTAGGTATACACAAACACAGAGGTGAGGAAGAAGAAATCAATAAATCATTGAACTCTACTTTGTCCAGAACAATCAATACTTCGATGACAACGTTTATCGTATTGTTAATTGTATTCTTATTCGGTGGTGCTGCAATTAAAGGATTTATCTTTGCGTTAATGATTGGTGTTATCGTTGGTACATATTCTTCATTATGTATTGCGACACCAGTTCTAATTGATTTCTCTGGAAAGAAATTAAGAGAAGATAAAGCAAAAGCAATCGCTAAAAAAGAAGCAGCAGAGGCATCTGATGTTGAACCTGCTTAATTAAATAGTTTACATTTAATGTATTAAACGGATAGGCCTTAGTCTATCCGTTTTTTTGTTCTATTAATTATCGTTATTTTATTACATGAGAATAATTAGAAAAACAAAATGTAAAGTAATAAAAATGCAAATAAATAATCACTTCCAAACTTTCAGTTCAACGCCATTTTTGCAACCTTCTAAGTAAAAGTAAAAGATTTATTTAGTATCTTTACAAGTTAGTCAGCACTAACATTTTTTGTTTAAATTTTAAGAGTATATGCTAAACAGAAGCATTGAGTTTTTCATTAAAAATAAAATATTATCAGTAATATTACTGACGGTTTTAGTTATTTGGGGAATTTTACATGCACCTTTTGATAATGTAGAGAATAAATATATTCCTAATAACCCTGTTGCTGTTGATGCTATACCAAATATTGGAGAAAATCAACAAATTATATTTACACAATGGGAAGGTCGTTCTCCTCAAGATATAGAAGATCAAATTACATACCCGTTGACTTCAGCTTTGCTCGGTATTCCAGGGGTAAAGACAATTCGTGGTTCATCAATGTTTGGTTTCTCTAGTGTTTATGTCATTTTCGAAGATGATGTAGAATTTTATTGGAGTAGAAGTCGGATTTTAGAAAAATTAAATTCACTTCCGAATAATTTATTACCTAAAGATGTTAAGCCAACTTTAGGACCTGATGCAACAGCTTTAGGTCAAGTATTCTGGTACACCCTAGAAGGAAGAGATGAAAAAGGTAACGTAACAGGTGGTTGGGATTTGCACGAACTTCGAAGCATTCAAGATTTTTATGTGAAATATTCTTTGGCAAGTTCCAAAGGTGTTGCAGAGGTTGCGTCAATAGGAGGGTATGTTCAAGAGTATCAGATTGATGTTTATCCTGAATTATTAAAACAGTATAATATTTCTTTGCAAGAAGTTGTAAAAGCTGTAAAAAGAAGTAATAAAGAGATTGGAATTAAAACAATTGAAATTAATAATGTAGAATATTTAGTCCGTGGGTTGGGGTACATCAAATCAGTAGAAGATATTGAAAATGCCGTAGTGACTTCATCTGACTTTACTTCCATAAAAATTAAAGATATTGCAAAAGTTCATCTTGGTCCTGAATCAAGAAATGGTATTTTAGATAAAGAAGGTGCAGAAGTTGTTGGTGGTGTCGTTGTTGCAAGGTATGAAGCCAATCCAATGGAAGTAATTAAGTCTTTGAAAGAAACAATCAAAGAGATTAGTTACGGATTGCCTTCCAAGATTTTAAAGGATGGTAGAAAATCACAGCTAACAATCGTACCATTTTATGATCGATCTAAATTAATTCAAGAAACAATTGGCACACTAAAAGAGGCACTTACTTTAGAAATTTTAATTACTATTCTAGTCATTACAACGATGGTGTTTAATCTTCGTTTGTCCATTTTAATTTCTGGGCTTTTACCTGTTGCTGTTTTGATGGTTTTCATTGCGATGAAGTATTTCAAGGTGGAAGCAAATATTGTTGCATTATCTGGAATTGCAATTGCAATAGGAACAATGGTTGATGTGGGGATTATTCTTTCAGAAAATATCATAAGGCATATTGATAATAATAAAAATGGACAACACATAAACAAAATAGTGTATCAAGCAACGACTGAAGTCTCAGGAGCTATTTTAACCGCAGTCCTAACAACAATTGTAAGCTTTATTCCTGTTTTTACTTTGTTAGGTGCAGAAGGAAAATTGTTTACACCTCTAGCATATACAAAAACGTTTGCAATTATCGCTTCTTTGATTGTTGCATTATTTATAATTCCACCTTTTGCAGCATACTTATTTAAAAAGAGAGAACATCGCAGAGGGTTGAAATTTATTAGCTCATTATTTTTAATAACGATTGGTTTAATTGCTTTATTCTTCGGAGTTTGGTTAGGCCTCATGCTGGTTGCATTCGGATTAAATTCTTTGCTAAAAAGCTATTCTAAAATTTTTAATGAGAAGTACGACCTAACGAATATAATAATAGCAGTTGTTTCAATTGTTTTTATTCTGACAAAATATTGGCAACCATTGGGGATTAATCATAGTTTTTTCTCCAATTTACTATTCGTATCTTTTATCAGTTTCGGTTTACTTTTTGTTTTTCGTGTCTTTACGTGGTATTATTCTCGGATATTAAAATGGGCTTTAAAGCATAAGTTACTGTTTTTATCTTTTCCTACACTGATGATTATTCTTGGTTCTTTAATCATGAGAAACACTGGGAAAGAATTTATGCCTTCCTTAGATGAAGGAACTTTTCTCCTGATGCCAACTTCGATGTCACACGCTGGAATAGATGAAAATAAGCGCGTTTTGAAGCAATTGGACATGGCTGTCGCATCTATTCCTGAGATACGTACAGTCGTTGGGAAAGCTGGTAGAGTTGAATCTGCCCTTGATCCAGCACCTCTATCGATGTATGAAAATATCATTCAATATAAACCTGAATATATTCTAGGAGAAGATGGAGAACAACTACGATTTAAGGTAAATAGCGCTGGTTTTTTTGTGTTAAAAGATGGTAGTTTAAATGTTAATCCAAACAATAAACGATTAGTATCAGAGAATAAATCTCACGTGAAATTTGTAGATGAGAAACAGTTAATTTTAGATGATGAGGGAGATTTTTATCGGAATTGGCGACCAGAAATAAAATCACCTGATGACATTTGGGAAGAAATTACAAAAAAAACAAAATTACCTGGAGTTACTTCTGCACCAAAATTACAACCCATAGAAACAAGGTTGATAATGCTACAAACAGGGATGAGAGCTCCTATGGGGATTAAAATAAAAGGACATGATTTAAAAAAAATCGAAGAATTTGGCGCACATCTAGAGCAAATTCTTAAGAATGTAGATGGAATTAAAAAAGAAACAGTATTTGCAGATCGAATAATTGGTAAACCTTATTTGTTAATTGATATTGATAGAGAAAAGATTGAGAATTATGGTTTGTCTGTGGAGGAAATTCAAAATGAATTAGAAGTTGCAGTTGGTGGCATGGTGTTAACTCAAACAATTGAAGGGAGAGAACGTTATGGTATTCGAGTTCGTTACCCTAGAGAATTAAGGTCGAGTCCTTTAGATTTAAAGTCCATCCATATTCCTCTTAAAAATGGAAAGCAAATTCAATTAAGTGAGTTGGCTGAGATAAAGTATAAAAAAGGTCCTCAAATTATTAAAAGTGAGAACAATTTCTTAGTGGGCTATGTTTTGTTTGATAAACTTAAAGGGTTCGCTGAAGTTGATGTTGTTGAAAATGCAAAAGCACTGATTGAACAAAAAATTGAATTAGGAGAGTTAGAAGTTCCTCACGCAATCAATTATCAATTCACAGGGTCTTATGAGAATCAATTGAGGGCAAATAAAACATTGTTATTAGTTATACCAATTTCTCTCTTGATCATTTTCGTCATTCTATATTTCCAATTCAGATCAGTGAGTACATCTTTGATGGTTTTTTCTGGAATTGCAGTTGCTTTTGCAGGTGGATTTATAATGATTTGGTTGTTTGGACAAGATTGGTTTTTAAATTTTAGTGTTTTTGGAGAAAATTTAAGGGAGTTATTTAGAATTCATCCGATTAATTTAAGTGTCGCTGTTTGGGTAGGATTTATTGCTTTGTTTGGAATAGCAACTGATGATGGTGTTATTATGGCAACCTATTTAAAGCAAACCTTTGAGAAAAACAAGCCAAATAGTGTGGCAGAAATAAGAACTTCCATTGTGGAAGCAGGAGAAAAAAGAATTCGACCTTGTTTGATGACTACAGCAACAACAATTCTAGCATTATTACCTATTTTGAGTTCTACAGGTAGAGGGAGTGATATTATGATTCCAATGGCTATTCCGAGTTTTGGAGGTATGTTAATGGCATTGATTACTTTATTTGTTGTTCCTGTTTTATATAGTTGGAGGCAAGAAACTAAACTTAAAAAATTAAAATAATGACACGAATATTAATCATTTTACTTTTGTTTTTGAATACCAATGTGATCGCACAATCATTGGAAGAATTTATTGCAATAGCGAAACAAAATAATTATCAAATAGCAATAAGTACTGCAAAGCATGAACTAGCAAAAGAACGAATTAATGAGGTTGGAAATGTTGAGCAAACAGAAGTGTCATTGGGTGTGTTTGTTACAAAACCAGAAACCTATGTTGGGACACAAATTCTCTACCTTGGATTAAATCAAGAGTTACCTTGGTTTGGTGCTGAAAAAGCAAAGAAAAATGTCCAAAGAGCTATTGCAAAAGAGAATAGTCATGACATTAAACTTTCAGAAAAAGAGTTGACATATCAAGTGAAACTGGCATATTATGAATTGTATCAGAAACAAGTTTTAGCATCGGTTTACGATGATAACAAATTGATTTTATCAAGGTATGAGGACATGGCCTTAGCTTCTGTTCAAAGTAATATAGCAACGATGGATGTTGTGTCTAGAATTAGAATTCAAAAAAACGAACTGCATAGTAAAAGATTTAAAAACATAAATTACATTGAGTACCTTACTAAAAATTTCAATCGAATTCTTCAAAGACCAGAGAATGAGCAGCTGTATATTACGGACAGTTTGAATGTTTTAGATCTTCTTTTAACGAACAATTCAATCGAAAATCATCCTTCACTTGAAAAATTATCTGCAAAGAAAGACATTTATGCATCAGAATTACTTTTAATAAAGAAAGATAAGGCACCTAAAATCAGTATCGGTCTTGATTATGTTTTAATTGATCAAAACCCAAACTTTAAATCAGCTTCCAACGGTAATGATATATTTATGCCAAAAGTATCTTTAGCCTTACCTCTTTTAAATTACCAAAGGTTTTCTTCACATGAAAATCAAATTCTATTGAAAGAAAAAATAGTAGAATATGAAATTGATAATCAAAAGAATTTACTAAAAATTGAACTAGAAAAAGCCAATTTAGAACTAGAAAACGCAATAATTACCGTAGTTGCTGCACAAAAAAACAAAGAGGAGACGCAAAGAGCAATAGATTTATTGATGAAGAAATACCAAACAGGGACTCTGAATTATGAAAAAATATTGACTTTACAATTGCAAAAAATAAAATACCAGATACTTGAGGTGAATGGACTCACGGAAGCGTTTATAGCAAAAGCAAAAGTGGAGTATTTAACAGAATAAGAGGAATGAAAATAAAACACATCATCATACTGACTATCGTCTTAATTATTGGAATATCCATAGGAAGACTAACATCTAGTACGAAAGAACAAAAAGAAGTCGAGGAAGTAAAAAAAATGTGGACTTGCTCCATGCATCCTGAAATAAACTTACCTGAATTTGGTGACTGTCCAATCTGTGGAATGGATTTAATTCAAAGCGATGTTGGAACGGATAATTTATCTGAGAACGCTTTTAAAATGACCAAAAATGCAATGGCTTTGGCTAATATTGAAACTTTTGAGGTGGGTAGCATAAACATCGAAAAACAAATGAATTCGATAAATATCTCTGGACAAATTAAGACGAATGAGAATAAAACAAATGTACAAATAGCACCTTTTGCAGGTAGAATTGAAAAAATGTATATCAAAAGTGTGAGTGAGTTTGTCAAAAAAGGAAAGTTAATAGCTTCTATTTACTCGCCGGAACTTATAGTTGTACAAAATGAATTTATTGAAGCCGTTCTTATAAAGGAAGAACAACCAGAACTTTATGAGTCAATAAAAAAGAAACTTGAATTATTAGAAATTTCTAAAGAGCAAATTCATCAAATCGAGCATACGAAAAAGGTTGTTAAAATCTTTAATCTTTATTCAAACGTTAGTGGATATGTGACAGATATTTTTGCAGAAGAAGGGAATTATATCAATGAAGGGGCTACTTTGTTTAAAGTCGCTAATTTGAATAGTGTTTGGGCAGAATTTGATGTTTATGAACAAGACATTAAATCGTTTTTTATTGGGCAAGAAATTTCAATTATTCCAAATGCTTATCCAGAAATGGAAATTACAACTAAGGTTGATTTTATTGATCCCATTTTAAATACAGATAAAAGAACAGTAATCATTCGCACAACATTAAAGAATTCCGACGGAAAATTAAAACCGGGTATGTTTGTCAATGGTTTTGTTTATAAAACGGATAAAAACAACTCGAATGCAAAAATTATTGTTCCCAAAACGGCTGTTTTATGGACGGGGAAACGTTCAGTGGTTTATGTTAAAGATAAAGGCGATGAACCCGTTTTTGAAATGCGAAACATTAAAATAGCAGGTGAAACCAATGAGTTTTATGAAATATCATCAGGACTAAAAATAGGAGAAATTATTGTCTCTAATGGTACTTTTACAGTTGATGCTGCAGCACAATTAAGTGGTAAAAAATCAATGATGTCTAATTTGACTGAAGAAGTAGAAGAATTAGAAGTTGACAAAAGTTTTTTAAAACAACTCGAATTTATTTTTGAAGATTATATGAAATTAAGAGATGCTTTAGTTGAAGCGAATAACGAAAAAGCTATTGAGTCTGCAAGAAATTTTGAGAAAAGCCTATTGAAAGTTCAAAGTAACCGATTGAGAGATAAAAAAACGTATGAGACATGGATGAAATCTGAAAATAGTTTAAACAAAGCATTAGAGGAAATTTCTAAAACCAATGATGTTGAAAAAAACAGGTTAGTGTTTATTAATCTTTCTAAAGAAATGATTAATATTGTAAAAGTGTTTGGCTTTCAAGAACCTGTGTATATTGTTCATTGTCCAATGGCAGATAATAACAGAGGTGCAGATTGGATTAGCTTTAAAAATGAGGTGGTTAATCCTTATTTTGGAGATAAAATGCTGCATTGTGGTAAAGTAAAACAAGTAATAGAAAACTAATAATAAAGCATGAAACAATTTTTAACTTTTGCATTGTTGATTTTTACAATTAACGCTAATGCTCAAAATCAACTCATTATTCCTTCTGTAATTGAAGATACAGTAATTAATTTAACGCTACAAAACGGAACACATCAGTTTTTACCAGGACAAGTTACAACAACAATGGGGGTAAATGGCTCTATTTTAGGTCCAACCTTAATTGTAAATAAAGGCGATAATTTAGATATTAACGTCACGAATGATTTAGGTCAACCTACAACAATTCACTGGCATGGAATGCATGTGTCATCTCCTAATGATGGAGGTCCTCACACGATTATTGACCCAGGAACAACGTGGAATCCTAAGTTTACAGTATTAGATAAAGCTTCTACAATGTGGTACCACCCTCACTTACATCACTTTACTGATGAACATGTGAGTAAGGGGATTGCTGGTTTTATCATTGTAAGAGACGCAGAAGAAGCTGCTTTGAATTTACCAAGAACATACGGTGTAGATGATATACCTCTTGCTATCCAAACTAAAGATTTTGATGCTAATAATCAGGTTGTACCTCTTTCTAATGCTGATGACATTTTAATGGTTAATGCAACAATAGATGCTTTTACCGATTTACCAGCTCAAATTGTAAGATTACGTGTTTTAAATGGTTCTTCCCAAAGAGTTTTTAACCTTGGGCTTTCAGGGAATCAGACATTTTACCAAATTGGTACAGATGGTGGCTTAAAAGAAACTCCTTTAGCGTTAACAAGACTTCAACTTGCACCAGGTGAACGAACGGAAATTTTACTTGATTTGAATGGATTAGAAGGGCAAACAATTCAACTAATGAGTTATGCGTCTGAATTTCCTAACGGAATCTATGGATCTACATCTCCTGGGATGAACCCAAATATGCCGTTAGATTTTTACAACCCTAATCCATTGAATGGAGCAGATTTTAATATCCTTCAGATTAACGTTGTTGCTCAAACAGCAAACCCTGTAACAACAATTCCAACTTCTTTAGTAACTGTTACGCCTTATTTGGAAGCAGATGCTGATTTTTCAAGAAACCTTACTTTTCAATCTACAGTTGGTGGTTTTACTCAACTGAATGGTGATTTTTCAATAAATAATGTAAGTTTTGATATGAATGTAATTAACATTACAATTCCTTTAGATAATATTGAAATTTGGACAATTCAAAACAATTCTCCAATCGCGCATCCATTTCATATTCATGATGTTCAATTTTATATTTTAGATGTAAATGGAGCACCTACACCTCCAAGTGCTACTGGACTAAAAGATACTTACTTAATCCCTGGAGGGCAAGGAGGAAGTATTCGAATAATTACGAAGTTTGATGATTTTGCAAATGATTCAATACCTTATATGTATCACTGTCACATGTTAATGCATGAGGATGGCGGTATGATGGGACAATTTGTTGTTGTGGATCCAACAGCAAGTATAGAAGATGTTGATGTTAATGAAAATGAGTTCATCTTATTTCCAAATCCATCAGATGGAGTGTATATGACAGCTAAGCTTACTGATGAAAGTGAATTAATTACTGCTTATGCAGTTGTAAATTCATTGGGACAAATTGTAAGTTATCATAAGATTGATGAAAAAGAAGTAAGTAACATCTATTCATTCCCAGTTTTTGAATACAATAGTGGTATGTATTCTTTAAGAATCTATACTAAAAATGGTTCTTACACAAAGAAATTTGTTGTGAAATAGGAAATTTGTACAGCGAACATTAAATGGTCTTCTTTTCAGAAGGCCATTTTTTTTGGAATAGAAATTATAAATGCAAATCATTAGTGTCCGATAAAATATTAAAGTTAAATCTTTCTTTACTTTTTTTCATTGCCAAAAAAAGTAACAAAAAAGTCTAGTGCTGTCATAAATTTAACGACCAAAATCATCCTCAATTCTAATTGAAACAAAACTCGTCGTAGCTCCTCAAACAGTTGTTTAAATTTACGAATTTTGCGGTGTTTTGGTGCCCGATAAATTTATGAATACACTTTTAGTTCTTCGTAAAGATTTTTAATTCGAAGCGAAGAACCACGTCTTTTTAAACAAAAAATGATTATTCCGAAGCGAAATCTAGAAGTGCGAGGGCCTGTCGAAACAGCGGGCCGGTGGGGGAGTGAATGATGAAAATCACAATAATTACACAAAAGTGCTCCGTCATTGTGTTTGCAAAACACTTCTTTTGTAGGAATTATTGATTTTCAGCAGAGCGCGTGGAAGCATTGTTTCGACTTGATTTACATCGACTACGCTCAGCATAAATTTTCTTTCTTTTTCATCAAG
>JAJRQQ010000029.1 GCA_024280155.1 Bacteroidota bacterium | reverse complement strand
TTTTGTGCTGGAAAAAACAAATGTGCCTGATGTGCTGTTGGTTATTCAATGAAACCTAACGATGTAATACGTGTCCATTGTGACATATTATTTCTAATATAGTGCACTGATGACATATATTAACATTCCATGTCAAAGATAAAATTATTTTTTAATCATCAAAAAAGTTCGAGTTTGCCATGAGTATTAGAATTTTTACATCGACCACATTAGGATAATAAGACAACCTTTGAGAAAAGGCATTTTAACTAAAATATAAAGACTTTATTTTTTTCTTTCTAAGACTTATTTATTATTTTAGCCATAAATAAATTATTGTGAAAAAAATCATCCTATTCTTCTTTTTAGCATTTGCTTTTTTGAATGTTACAGCGCAAAAGTTAGAACCTAAATACACATTTAATGTTGAACTTGGTCTTCCTGTTACTTTGCAAAATACACCTTTCAATGATGTGATGCAAGGGCTAGTTGGTGTCTCAATTTATCAGCAGTACTCGTTTCCTTTTCATCTAAATATTGGAGCAGGTGTGAGGTACTCTTTGTTTACTATAAATGAATTTGCAGTAGTAGACCCTGTTATTGGGTCAATGCATACAGCAGGTGCTTTTTTGAAAATTGGGTATGATAAATTTCTTACCGATCGCTTTGCAATTGATTTCGGTGTGAAATGCGGCTATTCGTTAAATTTTTCAAGTACGCGTGAAAATAATACAGATGGGGATATTATAAATCGTACGAATTTATCAAACGGGTCAATTCAAATTGAGCCAACACTTGGGTTGATCCTTCTCGCTGATGAGAATTCTTCATTCCGATTTACGTTAGGGTACAATATTCAAGGAACAGGATTTAGCCCTCGGTTTATCGGTTTGAGTTCTGATTCCAACTGGGACCCAAATAAATACACTTCTCCGACACAGTTTTTGGTTGTAGGTTTTGGTTATACATATTACTTTCGAAAAAATAAATAATGTTTCTCAGTAAGAATGATTTACCGTCATTGAAAGTATATTTCGCAAAAGAATTACCAGCATTTTCTTTATCCGAGCAACAATTAATGATCAAACAATTAATCCTGAAAAGATTAAATTGGTCAGATGTTGATTTTATGCTCAAGAAAGATGTTTTATTCTCTGAATCAGATTTACTTTATTTTCGGAATGCTGTAAAACGCTTGCAGAATAACGAACCCTTCCAACACGTTATTGGTGAGGTTGAATTTTATGGATTAATTTTAAAATCAGATAAAAGGGCGTTGATTCCAAGACCAGAGACGGAAGAGTTAGTAGATTGGATTGCTTCCGATTATTCTCTAGATGAAAAGTATAGAGTTTTAGATTTATGCAGTGGTTCAGGGTGCATTGCTCTTGGAATAAAATCGGGTTTAAAAAATGCAAATGTTGATTGTGTAGAATGGTCTGAAGAAGCAATTCGTTTAATTGAAGAAAATACCGCAAAAAGTAATCTTGAATTGAATATTTTGAAATTTGATGTGCTAAATGATGGTTCGTATTCAATATTGGAAGAGAATTCTTTTGATGTCTGGGTGTCAAACCCTCCATATATTCCTTTTTCGGACCAATCATTTATGGATGAAAATGTCCTTGATTTTGAACCTGAAATGGCGCTGTTTGTCAAGAATGATGAGCCTTTTGTTTTTTATGAGATGATAGCAAAACAAGCCAAACTTTTCTTGAAAGAAAAAGGAAATTTGTATTTTGAAATACACGAAAAATACAGTAAGGATGTAATACTTATTCTCCAAGATTACAACTTTGTTAACATTGAGCTAAGGAAAGATTTACAAGGGAGAGATAGAATGATTAAAGCACAAAAAGTATCTTCACAACATGAATCCGAAAGAAGCTGAAACAAAAATAAAAGAATTAACAAGTGAACTGAATAAACACAATCACTTGTATTATGTTGTCAATGAACCTGAAATATCAGATTATGACTTTGATGTTCTGCTTAAAAAACTTCTGTACCTAGAAAATCAATTTCCACAGTTTGCAGATTCAAACTCTCCGACTAAGCGTGTTGGTGGAGATATTACAAAGAAATTTGAAACAGTTAAACATAAGTATCCCATGCTTTCTTTATCGAATACTTATTCGAAAGAGGAAATCGAAGAATGGGTGGGGAGAGTGAAGAAAGTTTTAGCCCATGAAAATGAAGACACGAAAATTGAATATGTTTGCGAACTAAAATACGACGGTGTTGCCATCGGGATTCAATATGTGAATGGAGAGTTAAAGCAGGCGATTACGCGTGGCGATGGTACGCAAGGGGAGAATGTTACGGCAAATGTGAAGACGATTCGTACCGTACCATTGATGTTACGCGGTGATTTTCCGAATGATTTTGAAATAAGAGGGGAGATTTTTTTTCCTCTGAAGAACTTTCAGCGATTAAACGAGTTGAAAAGAGAAGCAGACGAGCCTGAGTTTGCAAATCCTCGAAATACCGCTTCGGGAACCTTAAAAATGCAAGATTCTAAAATTGTTGCAGAACGAGGACTAGATTGTTACCTCTATGGCGTTTATGGGACAGGAAATCTTCGTGAAGGACATTATGAAACCGTTTTAAAAGTAGCTGATTGGGGATTTAAAATCCCTTCTCCGCAAAAAAGATACATTGAAAAAGTGGATTCTGTAGAAAGTGTAATGTCTTTTATCAATCATTGGTCGGAAGAACGAAAAAATCTCCCTTTCGAAATTGATGGAATTGTGATAAAAGTTAATGCGTATCATCGACAAGAAGAGTTAGGTTATACCGCAAAGTCACCACGTTGGGCAATTGCTTATAAATTTAAAGCAGAACGGGTAGAATCCGTTTTGGAATCTGTCCATTATCAAGTAGGAAGGACAGGAGCTATAACTCCAGTGGCAAATTTAAAAGCAATCCAACTGGGAGGAACAACCGTTCGACGAGCATCCTTGCACAACGCTGACCAAATTGAGAAACTGGATTTGTACTTGAATGATGCTGTTTATGTTGAGAAAGGAGGGTAAATTATTCCTAAAATTGTTGGTGTAAATCTAGAGAAACGTGCTTCTGATGCAGGAAAAATCCATTTCATTGAAAATTGCCCTGAATGTGATACAAAATTGATTCGTGAAGAAGGAGATGCAAGACATTACTGCCCGAATGAAAATGGTTGCCCAACTCAAATTAAAGGAAGGATTCAACATTTTATCAGTCGAAAAGCAATGAATATCGATGGGCTTGGAGCTGAAACGGTTGATTTATTAGTAGAAGAAGGTTTAATTTCAAACGTTGCAGATTTATATGATTTAACTTTTGATCAAATTTTCAACTTGGAAAGAATGGCCGAGAAATCAGCCAATAACCTATTGAAAGGATTGAAAGAATCGAATAATGTCCCTTTCTCGAAAGTATTGTTTGGACTAGGAATTCGATTTGTCGGTGAAACTGTTGCTAAAAAATTAGCGAAAGAATATAAAAATATAGATGCTCTGATGCAAGCTGATTTTGATGCACTGATTGCTGTTGACGAAATAGGTGACCGTATTGCTAATTCAATTTTACAGTATTTTGAAGAACCAAAACATCAAGAACTAATTAATCGACTTAAAAAAGTAGGATTGCAATTTGAAATTAAAGAAAAGGAAGGCGCATCGAATCTTTTTGAAGGAAAATCTTTTGTTGTTTCAGGTGTGTTTACAAATTTTTCTAGGAATGAGTTGAAAGAATTGATTGAAACGAACGGAGGGAAAAATGTATCGTCTATTTCTAAAAAAACTTCATGTGTGGTTGCTGGAGATAAAATGGGCCCAGCAAAATTGAAAAAAGCAACCGACTTAGGGATTGAAATTTTAAGTGAAAACGATTTTATAGCCTTGTTGAATGAAAAATAGATGGGAAAGTATCGAAGAAGTTCTAATTGTTCTAAATGATGAGTCTAGTTCAAAAATAAATGATTTTCTTACCACTTTTAAAACGCTTGAAAAAAACGCAAAGGTGCTCATTCTTTCAAAATATAAAAATGAAAGAATGGGTCAAAAATCAAGTGTAATTGAGTTGACAAAAAAAGATTTTAATCTATTCGGAAAACCGAAAAGTGAACAAGCTAAAAATATTTACAGCAAACAATTTGATTTACTTCTAACTACCGATTTATTCGAAGGAAAATTAAAAAAACGCTTTCAGAAACTTAAAGCAAAGACAAAAATTGGACTCAACTTAAAAGAACCCAATGATTTTTTTGATATAAATATGCAGACAACATCAAATTCCATTGCACATTTGATTAATTTTACAAAAGAAATTACAGAGAAAATAAAAACATAGTAAAGAAATGAAAAATCCATTTAAAGGAGCAGGGGTTGCATTGGTTACACCTTTCCATAAAAATTATAGCATCGATTTTGATGCATTGAGAAAGTTAGTTCGTTACCAAATTGATAATGGAATCGATTTTTTAGTTGTGCAAGGTACAACTGGAGAATCACCTGTTCTTTCTTGGGAAGAAAAATTAGAAGTACTCAAGACTGTTCAAGCAGAAAATAATGGTGCTGTGAAAATTGTTTTCGGCGTTGGAGGGAATGACACAATCTCTGTGGGGGAAATATTGAAAAACCTACCAAAAGGTATTGATGGTATTCTGTCTGTTTCTCCTTACTATAATAAACCAACACAAGAAGGAATTTTTGAGCACTACAAATACATTGCAAGTTGCACTGATCTACCAATTATTCTTTACAATGTACCTGGAAGAACAGGTTCTAACGTTTCTGCAGAAACAACTTTAAAACTAGCTGTAATTGACAATATTGTCGCAATGAAAGAGGCTTCTGGAGATCTAGGACAAATTATGGACATTGTTTTAAATAAACCGGAAGGATTTGATGTTCTTTCTGGTGATGATGCGATTGTTGTTCCTTTGATGTCAATTGGTGTTGCAGGCGTGATTTCTGTAAGTGCAAACAGTTTTCCGAAAGCTTTTTGCGATATGGTTCATGCAGCACAAAAAAATGATTTAATTAATGCTTCTAAGTTGCATTATGAATTACACAACGTTACACAATTACTCTTTGCAGAAGGAAATCCTGGTGGAGTTAAAGTAGCATTAAAGAAATTAGGGATAATGGGAGCGACTATGAGAATGCCATTGCAACCTGTTTCAGAAGAATTAGAAATGAAAATCGAGCAGGAAACGGAGCGATTAATAAAATTATAAATGAAGGAAGCAAAAGAAATTTTAGCCTTAATTGAAAAGGCAAATAATATTGTAATTACAAGTCATCGTTCACCTGATGGAGATTCTATCGGTTCTTCAATGGGCTTGTATTTCTTTATTGAGAAGTTAGGAAAGAAAGCAACCTTATGTCACCCAGACAAATGTCCTGATTTTATCGAATGGGCAAAAAATGGAGTTGTAATTCACGATTTTGAGAATGAGCCAGAATTGGTTCAGCAAAAAATGGATGAGGCAGATTTGATTTTCTGTTTAGATTACAACGGTGCTTCTCGATTGGGAAGAGATATGGAACCTGTCCTAGAGAATGCAAAAGGTACAAAAGTAATGATTGATCATCACCTTCATCCCGATGATTTTGTAGATATCGCAGTTTCACAACCAGATGTTTGCTCCACCTCACAATTGATTTATGAATTGATTGAATCGTCAGGGAAAATAGATTTACTAGACACGAAAATTGGTACACCAATTTATTTGGGGATTATGACAGATACAGGTTCTTTTCGTTACTCTTCATTAACTGCTCGAACGCATGAGATTTTAGCAATGTTATTGAAAAACGGTGTGCAACACTCAGAAATTCACGAAGCAACTTTTGACAATAACCGAATCGACAAGATGAAATTGCGTGCACATATTATAGCTGAACGCTTGGAAATTGTCCCAGAATGGAATGTGGCAATTATTTCTGTAACCGAAAATGTGTTGGAGCGTTTTAATTTCATTAAAGGTGATACTGAGGGACTTGTAAATGTTGCTCTTTCTATGGAGGGGGTTGAGGCAGCTGTTTTTTTTAGAGAAGATAAAGATATGGTAAAAATTTCTTTTCGTTCAAAAGGAGGTTTAGCTGTGAATACTATTGCAAACGATTATTTCAATGGTGGTGGTCATAAAAATGCTGCAGGTGGAGCATCTTTTACAAGTTTAGAAGATGCCATTAATAAATTTAAAGAGGTTGCACCAAAATATTTTTAAATGAAACAATTGATTCTTTTTGTTCCGGTTCTAATGATTCTTCTTTTCACTTCTTGCGAGGAGGAAGTTGTCCAACCTGCTGAAATAAAATGGTCGAAAGAACAGTCCACGGATTTAAACAAAGAGTTGGCCATTCAAGAAGAGTTAGATATTCGAATTTTTCTCGAAATGCACAAAGATTGGAAGATGATGAAAACGGGGAGCGGACTTCAATATTACATCTACGAAGAAGGTGATGTTGATACAAGTTTCCATCCACAACCTGGTCATATTGCTATGATAGAATATGAAATTTCATTGTTAGACGGAACAATTTGTGATTCTACAGCAAAAGATGAATATGTTGATTTCAAAGTCGATAATAGTGAAATTGAATCAGGGGTTCAAGAGGCTATAAAACTACTCTCAATCGGAGACAGAGTGAAATTGATTCTACCGAGTCACTTAGCACATGGGTTGGTGGGAGACTTAGATAAAATACCGCCATTGTCAACTTTGGTGATGGATATACATTTAATAGGAGTAAGATAATGAACAGAATTTTGATTGCAATCGCAATGTTTTCCTTCATTTCTTGTGAAACACAAGGAGTTGAAGGGATTGATGAAGAGAAAGCGAATGAGGGTGTAGCAGGAAATGCAACGGAGATTACGGAGAACAAATCTAAATCAGAGCAAGAACTTAATGTACTGGATGTAAAACAAAAAATTGTTGATTTGAAAACATTGGACAATGGGATTGTTATTCAGTGGATTGAACATGGTGACGGTGAAGATGTAATCGACGGTGAAGTTTATAAATTAGATTATAAAGTTTATCTAGAAGACAAGCAAGTGATTGACGGAAATCATTTATTGAATAAGCCATATATTCCATTTTTGGTCGGAATGAACATGCAAACTCCAGGCTGGGATATTGCGCTAAATGAATTGAAAGTCGGTGATTTTGTAGAGGTTTTTATCCCCAGTGAACTGGCTCGAGGAGATAAAGAAGTGAAAGGCCTTTTTCCAGCCAATTCAAACAATATTCTTCGGGTGAGAATTTTGGGTAAAAAGGAACCTACTCGAGTAGTTGATGGAAATAAAGTGTGGGTTTTTGAGGAGAATCCGAATAATAACGTTTTATTTGATGAAACAACAAAAATCACTTTCCATGCAATGGTTTCAACCAAGAGTAATCCGCTTTATATTAACACATATCGTGAGAACAAGCCCTTTGAAATGAAGTTAGAAGACCATGGATTGGTGCCAGGATTGAAAAAAGCGTTAATTAATGCTAAAAAATCAGACAGAATGTTGGTTCTAGTGAAATCCGAAGATGCTTATGGAACAAAGGGATTGCTTGACCTTGTGGGGCCCAATGAAGATATTTTTTACAACATTCTTGTAATGAATGTAGTTCCTTTTTAAGATACTATTGATTAACTTTGTATACAATCCCTAATAAATAGGTTACTAGAATATGCGTTTTCTCCTTTTACCATTCTTACTAATTACAACATTCTTTACTTTTTCTCAAAGAATTGTTGATACTCTTGAAACAGAAGAGGGTACAATGCTTATCTATTCTAACCGAACTTGGTCATATGTCGAGGATGTTAATTTTGATGGAATAATGAATGAACAGATGCATTGGGATGTTACGCACGATTCTTTGATGAAAAACTTTATTCAAACTTGGGATACGGATATTTGTTACACTTCTCAATTAAAGAATGATGTAAATAAAATAAAAGACACCATCTGGATGTGTGTTGAAGATAGTTTAAGTGACAAATTCTTTATGCCAACTGACGGAATTGTGACTTCACATTTTGGATGGAGGAGAGGTCGGAATCACAATGGAACGGATATCGATTTGAATACTGGAGATACCGTTTATGCAGCTTGGTCTGGTAAAATCCGTTATTCTAAATACAATACAAGTGGGTTTGGGAATTTAGTAGTCATCCGACATGATAATGGGTTAGAAACATTTTATGCCCATCTGAGTAAATTATTGGTCGTTCCCAATCAGGTAGTCAGAGCTGGAGATCCAATTGGGTTAGGTGGGAATACTGGGCATTCAAGAGGTTCACATCTTCATTTTGAAGTACGTTTCTATGATATTCCAATCAATCCAGAAAAAATTATTGATTTTAAAAAGAAAAAAGTTCTCGATGAAAATTTAATCGTTACTAGAAGCTTATTTCGAGCTGGATCGAGTAGTTCATCCTATGCAACAACTAGTTCTGGAAATAAAAAATATTATCGCGTTCGGTCTGGAGATACACTTGGCGCAATTGCACGAAGAAATAGAACTTCTGTATCAAGATTATGTCAATTGAATGGTATCCGACCGACCACAGTTTTGCAAATTGGTCGTAATTTGAGAGTCCGATAATACTGTATCAAGATTAATTTATATTACATTTGCCCTTTATGAAAAAGTATATTATATTTCTAGTTGTTATTATTTCTGTTTTCGCTACAGGTTGTTCAGGTTACAATCGCGTTATGAAATCGGATGATTATGGTGCTAAGTTTGAAATGGCGAATGATTTATTTGATGCCGGAAAGGAGGTGAAATCAATTGGATTGTACGAACAGGTATACCAAAGAATGCCAAAGACAGGTGAAGGGGAACTTTCATATTTCCGTATTGGTAAAGCTTATTATATAGGAGAAGATTATTACATGGCTGGGTATTACTTGGGGATGTTTTCAAAAAGATTTGCTTCAAGTCCAAAAGCAGAAGAAGCAATGTTTCTCAGTGCTTTATGTGGTGTGCAGGAATCTGTTGAACCTTCGTTGGATCAAAATGCAACAGAATTAGCCATCTCAGATTTACAACAATTTATTGATCGTTTCCCAAATTCAAACCTGATTGATTCGAGTAATCATATCATTGATCGACTGAGGTTTAAATTAGAAGTGAAAGATTTCGATGCTGTAAAATTATATGATAAAACGATGCAATATAGAGCGGCTGTTTCTTCTGCAATTACATTTGAGGAAGAGCATCCGATGTCTGATTTTCATGAGGAAAATAGGTTTATTTTAGTTAAAAACTCATACTTTCTATCCAAAAATAGTGTGAACAGCAAAAAAATGCAAAGAATTGAGGATACTATAGAAAGATATCGTATTTTTGTGTTTGAGTTTCCCGATTCTAAACATATTAATGAGTTGACAAGATATTACAATCTTGTTTTGAAGGAAAAAGAAAGTTTTATTGAAGAAAGTAATTTATAGATATGGATTTTAAGAACAGTACAGCAGAGAAAACAACAATTACTCGTAATACAGACGAACTTGAGGCAACAACCAATAACATTTACGAATCTATCGTAATGATGTCGAAACGTTCAAATCAATTAAGTATTGAACTGAAAGAGGAGTTGACTTCAAAATTACAAGAATTTGCATCTACGACAGATAATTTAGAAGAAATTTTTGAAAATAGAGAGCAAATTGAAATTTCTCGTGTTTACGAAGGACTACCTAAGCCCGTAGCTATCTCGATACAAGAATTGTTGAATGACAAGATCTATGCGAGAATGCCAGATGAAAACAATGATTAAAATACACTTTTGTGTAATCAAATAATTTAAGAATAATATTATGCGAGGAAAACGCATTCTTCTTGGAATAACTGGAGGAATTGCCGCCTATAAAATTGCATTTCTTATTCGCTTATTGAAAAAAAATGGAGCCGATGTCAAATGTATTTTGACACCGGCTTCTGTCGATTTTATAAGTCCACTTGTTGTTTCAACGCTCTCAGGGAATCCTGTCGGGATTGAATTCTGGAACAAGAAAGATGGCTCGTGGAATAATCATGTAGAGTATGGACTCTGGGCAGATTTATTTATTATTGCCCCATTAACTACAAATACATTAAGCAAGATGGCAAATGGTGCCTGTGATAATTTATTATTGGCGACTTATTTTTCCATGAAATCGAAAACAATCGTTGCTCCTGCAATGGATTTAGACATGTACGCGCATCCTGCAACAAAAAGAAATCTTGAAATTATTGAAAAAGATGGTGGTGAAATAATCCCTGTTGAATCGGGTGAATTGGCGAGTGGATTAGAAGGAGAGGGGCGAATGGCTGAACCGGAAACCATATTTGACACGATTGAAAAAATTGTAGGCAAAGCAAATAATGAATACTTGAATAAGAAAATTGTTATTACAGCTGGACCAACCTATGAAGCAATCGACCCAGTTCGTTTTATAGGAAACCACTCCACTGGAAAAATGGGCTTTCAAATTGCAGAAGAATTTCTCCGAAGAGGAGCGAATGTGACACTGATTACTGGGCCAACCAATGTTGAGTTAGAACATGAAAATCTTAAACTGATTAATATAAAATCAGCCGAAGACATGCTTAACGAAGTGCAATCAGTTTGGAAGACTTCTGATATCGGAGTATTTGCTGCAGCAGTTGCAGATTATCGGCCAAAAAATCAAGCAAAAGAAAAGATTAAGAAAAATTCTGAAGATATGACCATTGAATTGGTGAGAAACCCAGATATTCTAAAGTGGGCAGGAAGTCAAAAAAGAGAGAATCAATTTCTCGTTGGATTTGCACTTGAAACTCAAGATCTAAGAAGTAATGCAACAAAAAAGCTCGATGCAAAGAATCTGAACATGATTGTGATGAATTCTTTGAGAGATAAAGGTGCTGGTTTTGGCGTAGACACAAATAAAATTAGTATTTTAGATAATCGCAATAATTTTGTAGATTTTGAGTTAAAGTCTAAAGCAGATGTTGCTAAAGATATTTTAAATTATTTGAAAACGTATATTGGATGAAATTATTATTAGTCATCATTTTGACATTCTTTTCATTGGAAATGAATGCACAGGAACTAAATTGTCAAGTGAGTATCATTACTGATGCAAGACTTGAAATTACAAGTGTTGAGAAAGAAGTATTAGAACAACTTGAACAAGCGGTGTATGATCTAATGAACTCTACTCAGTGGACCAAGGATAACTTTACCGTAGAAGAGAGAATCAACTGTACTATTCAGTTACAAATCCAAGAAATTCCAGCTGCTGGAGGTTTTAAAGGATTTATGCAAGTTCAGTCTTCTCGACCGGCTTTAAATTCAAGTTATAACTCTACCTTATTTAATTTTCAGGATGATGATATTTTATTTTCATTCACTAGAAATACACAAATTATTTTCGCCCCAAATCAATACAGAAATAACTTGTCCTCATTGATGGCATTCTATGCGTATTATATCATTGGAATGGATTATGACTCTTTTTCAAATAAAGGAGGAACGAAATATTTTCAAGATGCACAACAAGTTGTTTCAAATGCTCAATCTTCTGGCGCACCAGGTTGGTCTTCTTCTGAAAAGGGTAAAAGAAATAGATATTGGCTTGTAGACAACATTCTAAATGAACTTTTTTCTCCGTTGAGAGAATGTAATTATTTATACCATAGACAAGGTATAGATAAATTGTATGAGAATAAGGTTGCAGGTAGAAAGGCAATCTATAATGCTTTGAACAAGTTATTACGTGTTACTTCTACTCGACCAAATTCGCTGAATGTGCTTAATTTTGTTCAAGCAAAAAGACAAGAGTTAATTAGTTTATACGAAGATGCTGAACCACGTGAGAAAAATGATATCGTTAACCTATTGAAACGAATAGACCCAACGAGCTCTCAGTTGTACCAAGAGATTCTTAACTGATGATAAGCTCTTTAAGAATAGAAAATTTTGCTTTAATAGATGAGGTAACCATCCGATTTGATAAAGGTTTTACAGTAATTACAGGAGAAACTGGGTCTGGGAAATCCATTTTATTGAATGCCTTAAACCTCGTTCTTGGAGAAAGAGCAAACTATTCTGTTATTGCTAAACACAGTGATAAATCTATTGTGGAAGCAGAAATTGATATCACTGGATTTGGTTTAAATGTCTTCTTTCAAGAAAATGAATTGGACTATTTTGATCAAACCATCGTTCGTCGAGAGATAACCAATAAAGGTAGATCGAGAGCATTTATAAATGATACACCTGTTCAGTTAAATGTTTTAAAAGCATTTTCATCACAGCTGATACATATTCATTCTCAGTACAATACTTTAGAGCTAAAGGATATTGATTTTCAATTAAAAATTCTTGACTTATTAGCCGGAGTTTTACCCGAAAAAGAAAAATTTGGAAGCGCATACAATGACTTTGTAACTCTGAAAAAAGAATTATTTTCGTTACAAACTTTGTCGAATGAAAATCAAAAAAACAAGGATTACAACCTTTTTCAATTGAATGAGCTGAAAAGTTTAAATTTGAATGAGGTTAATTTTGAACTTCTTATTTCAGAATTGAAGAAAGGAGAGAATGCTGAAGAAATAAGAGCAGCATTTTCAGATGTACTTTCAATTTTGAATTCAAATATGGGGATGATTGAGCAAATAGGACAAGTTCAGTCAATCTTATCTAAAAAAGTAGATTTAGATGAATCAATTGGAGAATTGGCAAGACGTTTCGACTCAATTTCGATAGAATTGAATGATTTATCTGAGGAGGCTGAATCGAAACTGCAAGATTTGAATTTCGATCCACGAAAATTGGAGGAGATCATAGTAAAAGTAGATACCTATCAAAGAATTTTACAAAAACATCGATTAAATTCACAAGAAGAACTGATTGAATTGATGAGTTCTTTGTCTGACTTATCTTCATCAAACGAAAATGTTGAAACAAAAATTGAGCAACTTAAAGCTGACCTCCTAAAGAAAGAAAAAAGTTTATTTGAGAAAGCGAATCAATTGCATCAAAAACGATTGAGTGCAAAAGCTAAAATTGAAAAAGATATCGAAAAAGCCCTAGCTGAATTGAAGTTGGAGAATACAATATTGAATTTTAAGCTCACGAAGTCCGATAAATTAACTATTTCAGGTGTTTCAGAATTAGAATTATTGTTTAGCCCGAATCAAGGGATTGAACCTGTGCCTGTTCATCAGGCTGCCAGTGGAGGGGAACTTTCACGTGTAATGTTGGCTTTACAAAACTTAATGTCTTCGAAAATTAAGTTGAGAACAATGCTTTTTGATGAAATTGATACAGGTGTTTCTGGTGATGTTGCTCAAAAAATGGGGGCAACCCTTAAAAAAATGGGTAAAGAAATGCAAGTCATTGCGATTACTCATTTGCCTCAAGTTGCTGCAAAAGGTGCTCAGCATATCAAGGTGACAAAAGAAATCGTGAATGGTGTTACCCAAACTTCTGTGATAGAATTATCGGAAGGAGAAAGGATTGAAGAAACGGCACGTTTGATGTCAGGAGATATAATTACATCTTCTGCAATTGAAAATGCAAAAGTGTTAATGCAAGAATGAAGTTAAAAATTGACTTTTCTGCTCCGAATATCCCCTTAGAATTCGATTATTCTTCCCAAATTATTTCTTTGGGCAGTTGTTTCTCCGATGAAATTTCTTGCAAATTGCGTTTTGCTGGTTTCAATGTGCTCGACAATCCTTTTGGTGTTCTTTTTCACCCATTAGCAATGGCAAATGTTTTAAATTCGACACTTTCATTGTCTGAAAAGGTTGACGTTTACCAAAGGGATGATCTTTTTTTTTCGTGGGATTCAGCAAGTAAAATTTATGCTTTTTCTGATGATAAACTATCTGAAAAGGTCATTTCTATTCGAGGAAATCTTCGACAGTCTATTGTAGATACAAAAATTCTTATCCTAACATTTGGTTCTGCATTTCAATATGTTAATGACGAAGTTGGTGTGGTAGGGAATTGTCATAAGGCACCACAATCAATGTTTAACAAGAATTTAACTTCTGTTGAAGAAATGCTATTGGTTCGGGAGGCGTTAATAAATGATATCAAGGCAATCAATCCTAAGGTCAAGATTTTACTCACTGTAAGTCCCGTTCGGCATATAAAAGACGGTCTTGTCGAGAATAACCGGAGTAAATCTAGGTTGATTGAACTTGCACATCAATTGGTTGATACTTTTGAGATGGTTCATTATTTTCCATCGTATGAAATTCTCATTGATGAACTGCGAGATTACAGATTTTACGCAAATGATTTAGTGCATCCCAACCAACAAGCCGTTGATTTTATTTGGGAGCAATTCAAACTTTCAACAATGGATGAAGAATTGATTTCATTGGTGAATAAAGTTGAGAAATTGAAAAACTCATTTAATCATAGGAGCTTACACCCAGAATCAGTTGCAACAAAAAGTTTTTTGAAGAAAATTGAAACACAAAAACAAGAATTGATTAAATTGAATCAATCAATCAATTGGTAAGCAATCGAATTCTATTTACCTTGTTAGTGGTGTAATTGTCCCCGCGTAGTTACCTTTCTCTCCTTGAACAGGATTAGTGATAATAACTTTCCAGATATATGCTTTCTCAAATTTAACGAACTGTCCAGTTTGTTGGTCAACTCCTGTCCAAGCTGCGGTAGCATCTTTTGTTTGGAAAATGATATGCCCATCAGAAGGGTCAATTACAATAAGTGTAAACTTTACATCTTTTCGTTGTGTTAACGCATAAGGCATAAATGTATTTCTACGAATGTCATTGTCTTGAGGGATGAATGAGTTTACTGCTAGTAAGTTATAATCTTCTTCGATGTATATATTTTTCTCGATTAAATTTGTGCAACCATTATTATCTTTAACTGTTAATGTTACAGGATAATCTCCTTTTTTGAAGAAAATCGGATTAATTTCATTTCCCTCGTCAGTATTTGCTCCGTACTTCCAAGAAGTATTTTGAGAAGTATTAGAAATTAGTCGGATGGTTGGAAGTCCTCCGTCATATTTAATTTCATTGTCAATAGTGAAATCAACATTAGGTAAAGGGTGTATGGTGAATGTCTTTAGGTTTTTCCCACCATCTGCTTCTTCAGGACCGATAATGTAAGTTCCTTCATTTTTAAAAGTAACTTTAACTGTAGAATGAGGTTCAATAATTTGACTAAACCAAGGTCCGCCAATTATGATTTCTGCATCATTTACATTTTTAATCTCGATAGTTTCTCCAGTGCATGCAGATGAAATAGAAGGGATTATTAAATCTTCGGGTGCAGTTTTTTGATGTGAAATGATTTGCTCTGAAGGCTCACTTCTATTGTTTTGGGGTTCATTTTTAGTAGTCGTTTTTTCTTCTTTGTGAACTACATTACTACTTGAAATAGGAGTTTCTTCTGTAGAATGTGCTTCGGTTTTGTTTATTTCCGTTGATTGATTGTTGTTTTTCGTTTGCTCAGTTACTCCTGATTTTGTTGTTTCGTTAGTTCTTGCAACAGTTGATTTCGTCTCGTTTGATTTCTCTTTTTTGAAAGAAGTATTCAGGTCATTTGTTTTAGCGACAACTGTTTTTTGTGAGTTTTCATTCGTTGAGAAAAGAAATAGGGTAGAGGTAATTATTGCCGCAAGGATAATCCCAGCAGCTGCATACCATTTCGTTTTGCTTGCTTTAACCGGCATTTTCGCATCTAGTTTAGCACTCATACTTGTCCATGCCGCTGAATTGTAAGGCATTTCAAAGTTTTTGAGACTTTCTCTAAAGCTATTTTCTAAATTATTTTTCATTCTTTTGTGTTGAGTCTATCGAAATGTTATTCAATGTTCTTAAACTTTTCTTTTAAAATTTTCTGCAAATTCAATTTCGCCTTTGATAAGTTAGACTTGGAAGTTCCTTCACTAATTCCCAGGATCTCACCAATTTCTTTGTGTGTATATCTTTCGATAACATACAAGTTGAAAACCGCTTTGTACGAAGGGGATAACTCTTGAATTGCTTCGAGTGCAATCTTACCTTTCAGTTGAATAAAATTCTGTTCTTCTTGTAATACAATAGCATCTTCACCAAGAAGTTTGAAGTCTTCGTCTTTATCAGATAACAACGGGTTCTTTTTGGAAGATCGGATTGCGTCTATAGCTGTATTCGCCATAATTCGACGTATCCATCCTTCAAATGAACCTTTGTAATTAAATTTGTCCAGTTTATCAAAGATCTTAATGAAACCCAATTGGAGAACTTCTTCTGCAGAATCTCTATCTCTAGCATACCGCATACAAACTCCAAGCATTTTACCATAGTACAGCCGGAATAACTCCTGTTGAGAACGTCGTTTGTTCTTCAAGCAGCCTTCTATGATTTTTTGTAATTGCTCTTTATTCTCCACTTTAATTTCATCTATTTAACGATGGTATATCTCGTTGGTTGCTTTTTTTGATAAAAATAGTAACAAGTATCTATATTTATCATGATTCTCAAATAAAAAAGAAGTAAAACAATGTAAAATTCTAACAATTGTATTAATTTTATAGCGATAGACAGATTTATTATAAAGATCAAACAAAATAAAATGAAAGTAACTGTTGTAGGTGCTGGAAATGTAGGTGCTACATGCGCAAATGTTTTAGCACATAAAGAAATTGCGAATGAAATAGTGTTGTTAGACATTAAAGAAGGATTCGCTGAGGGAAAAGCATTGGATATTTGGGAAACTTCTCCAATTAATTTGTACGATTCAAGAACAATAGGTTCAACGAATGACTACTCTAAAACAGCAAATTCAGATGTTGTTGTCATTACTTCTGGTCTTCCAAGGAAACCGGGTATGTCTCGTGATGATTTAATCGCGACAAATGCTGGTATCGTTAAAATGGTAACAGAAAATGTAGTAAAACATTCTCCGAATGCTAAAATAATTTGTGTGTCAAATCCTTTGGATGTAATGACTTATTGCACATATTTAACAGCTAAAATTGACCCAAGTCGTGTGTTTGGTATGGCTGGAGTGTTAGATACAGCTCGTTACCGTTCTTTCTTGGCAGAAGAATTAAATGTTTCTCCAAAAGATATCCAAGCGGTATTAATGGGTGGACATGGTGATACAATGGTTCCATTACCTCGTTATACAACGGTTGGTGGTATACCTGTTACTGAAATGATTTCTGAAGAGAAATTAAACGAAATCATCGAAAGAACTAAATTCGGTGGTGGTGAAATCGTTAAGTTACTTGGGACTTCTGCTTGGTATGCACCAGGTGCAGCTGCTGCACAAATGGTTGAAGCTATCGTTAGAGATCAGAAAAGAATTTTCCCAGTTTGCGCTTGGTTACAAGGTGAATATGGTATGGAAAACATCTATTTAGGTGTTCCAGTTGTTTTAGGTAAAAATGGTATAGAGAAAATCATTGAACTAGACTTAAACGAAGAAGAAAAAGCAATGCTAGAAGAATCTGCAGTTGCTGTTCGTGGAGTGATGTCTGTTTTAGATGATATGGATATTATTGCGTAAAACAATCGTTAAATATTGAAACTCCAGTTGTTCTTATTGAATTTCTGGAGTTTTTTTATGGAATCAATTATTTTTTGCATCTTGTAAATATGAGAAATCGTTTACTTCTTCTTTTTGTTCTATTTTCAATGGTGTCTGGAGCTCAGAATATCGTTGAATTGTCATTGTTCGATAGCAAAAGTAAAGAAGTTGTAAGGAATGCAAATGTACTCGTTGAAATTGGAGATACAAGCTATTCTGGTATATCTGATGCAACGGGTAAAATATCTTTTGTTTTACCACAAGGGAAAGCTTCTTTTACGGTTACTCATTATAAATACAATGAAAAAAAGTTTACCCAGAATATTAAGACTTCAACTGTAAAACGGATTATTAATATTAGTTTAGTCTATATTCGAGAACAGCATATTGGTGAAGTTGTGGTTTCAGCACCTGGAATCCCTCAAATTGTGTATGGATCTAATCGCGTACATGTTTCTGATTATGAGATTCTAACTGATGGTCGGATTATTCTTCTGGCTTACCCCAAACAACTGAAAAAAGGGAGTGAATTATTGATCTATGATGGAAGGAAGGTTATCGGTCAGTTTGAAGTGGAGTACAAAGCAGAAGAACTTATTCATGATTACCGTGGCAATGCACATATTGTATGTGAAGATAAAGTATTGGGTATTAAAATTCAAGGAAAGAATATCGGGTTGTCCGTTTTAGAACGAAATTATTTTATGCGCTACGTGGCGCCAATTGTAGATTCGAATGCTTCTAAATTGTATTTTTCTACATTCGATGAAAACTATCCTGCGTTTGATTATTTCTATTTTGATCAAGAAGATTCAACCTACGCGAAAATAATGGGAGTCACAGATGAACTAATGATGGAGTTGTATCGTTCAGAAATAAAATGGGTGGATACGAGAACGAGAATTTGGGCTAAAAATAAAGAACGAGAGACTGGAATTGATGCAGAAGTAATTATTGGTGCGAATTATTTCACTCAATCTCTTTATTACAAAGAATTATATGCACCACTCTTTCACCGAAATGATACGCTATTTGTTTTTGATTACTACAAGGATCAATTGAAAATGTTTAATAAAAATGGAGAGACGTTAGATAGTATACCTATTTATCACCATTACAATAAACGTAAAACGGGGTGGAAGGCAGGTCTAATTCAAGATCAAAAAACTGGACAGATTTATGGTGTTTACGAACGTGGTGGATATTGCTATATCGGTCATGTTGACACTGAAACGGGAGAAATCAATAGACAAATCAAGTTAAAGAATAAATACGCGCATGAAAATCAAATCAATGGAAACTACGTGTATTACATCTATCGACCTTATGAATCTGCTCAGAAAAAATTCTTGTACAAAGAAAGATTGCCTTATGATTTTGGAAAAGCAGAAGTTCTGAAAGAGGGGGTAGTTTGGCAGGAAGAAGAAAGTCTCTAGAATTCTAATAATCTCAACTGAAAAGGCTTACTATTTCTTGGTCACGTGCATCATATATGTTGCAATCGCATCCAACTCTTCATCGGTGATTTCTTTTAAAAAGCCATCAATATTTGCCTGCATAATGGCAACTTCACTTGGGGTTGTATCAACAATAGGTTCAGAATGACCTCTTAGAAATGAAACGATATCAGCATTCTTTTCAGTATATATTTGCATAATATCAACGACAGATGGACCTACTTTTTTTCGATCGACAGAATGACAAGTAATGCATGTTTTCTCCGAGAATAAGCGATTTCCTAGGAATATTTTTGAGTCCATACTCAATTCTGTACGTTCAATGGAACGTTCCTCTGTTGTGTTATCAATTTCTGTATTACAACTTGCTGAAATGAAAATAACAAGTAGATAAAGAAGTGTGTGTTTTTGCATATTTTATTTTAAATAAACACCAAGTTACTATTAATTTTGTAAAATTCAAAATGAATGTATATTATCGAACTAAATAGGGCGACCTTATTGAATATTAAAATAAATCATTACTTTTGATACTCAAACCTATGGCACTAACAAATATATATAAATTCTTTAGGTCACTTGAAGACGAGCATATTATCCTCTCTTTTAAAGGTGATTTTACATCAGATTTATTAAATGCTTTTTTGCATTTAATGGAGGCGAAGATGAATGAATTGAATGTAGATTTGAAACAACGAAAAAGGGTGTTAAATGTCTTGATAGAAAGTTTACAAAATTTATACCATCATGTAGAATCGAATAACGATTTTGAGATAAAAAAGGTAAAAGAAACGGCTCTAGTTTTGGTTAAGTATTTTGAGAATAAATTCACGATTCAAACGGGTAATTTTATTGAGAATAATTCTTTAAATGAATTGAAAAGTCGACTTAAAGAAGTGAATTCTCTGAATAATGATGAGTTGAGAGGTTTGTATAAATTAAAATTAGAGAACAATACTTTGTCAGTTAAAGGTACAGCTGGTTTAGGATTGATTGATATAGCAAGGAAATCAAAAAGAAAATTGGATTATCATTTTATTGAAGTTGATGAAAAGTCTAGTTTTTTCTGTTTAAAAATAGTTGTTGAATAATAATAGGGTAAGTTATGAGAAAAATAAACATTGAAGGCTCTTCTAAGACGCCAAGAATTAATTTTGATGGAGAAAAAGGTGTGTTAGAGTTTTATGGAAGATCTATTCCTGAAAATTCAGTAGAATTTTTTGAGCCTTTGAATCAATGGTTGGTTGAATATAGTCATAACGCTAAAGATGATACTGTAATCGATATCAAATTAGAGTATTTCAATACTTCTTCATCAAAATGTATCCTCGATTTTTTTAAGAGATTAGAATCCATGAACGGACCCGTGACAAATGTAAAAGTGAATTGGTACTATGAAAAAGATGATGAAGATATGGCAGAAGCTGGAGAAGACTATGACGCAATAGTCGATTTACCTTTCAAATTAATTGAAGTAGAAGAAATCTAAGATGCTTAAAGTTGGAATAACAGGAGGTATTGGGTCTGGGAAAAGTTTTGTATCGAAGATTTTAAAATCTTTTGGATATCCCGTCTTTTCTTCTGACACTGCTGCAAAAGAAATTATTTCTACAAATCCACAAGTAAAAGAACAATTGATCTCTTTTTTTGGAGAATCCACTTTCAAAAACAATCAACTTGACCGAGTGTTTTTAGCCAAAATTATTTTCAACGATGATGAAGCTCTACAAAAAGTGAACAAATTGATTCATCCATTGGTTAGAATGAGTTTCGAAGAATTTTCTCATCAACAAAAATCTCCAATCGTTTTTAACGAAGCAGCTATACTTTTTGAATCTGGAGGAGCATCACAATTCGATAAAATTATTCTTGTTTCAGCTCCAAAAGAATTAAAAATTCAGCGAGTGATGAAAAGAGATGGAGTTTCTGAAAATGAAGTTTTAGAAAGAATGAATAAGCAATGGCCTGATAAGGATAAAGCAAAACTTTCTGATTTCATCATCTTAAATGACGGAAAAACACCCTTACTCACCCAAATCAAGCAAGTTATTGACACCTTAAAATCTTAAAATTCCTAATTTTTCTTTTCTTCCCCATAAAGAATATAGAATCATCTCATGGGTTGTGTAGTTTACAGTAAAAAGTTTAGGAACAGCTAAAGCGTCAATTTCATTACGGTCGAATAAGGTTCTTCTTTTAACTTCTCCTGTTGAAAGATTAACTTTTGCAATTGCCACGGCATTTCTTCTTCGTGAATAATTGGCCGTGTAAATGTTTTCAGATTCAATATAATTTCCGTCAGGTCTGTAATTCAAGAGGTTGTCATTGAAGATGAAATGAATATCATTACCATCTACAAAACTTGCAAAACTACTGTATGAGCCATTGTCGTTCACAGAGACTTGACTTTTTTTATTTTCTCAACCCAATCAAATTTCCCTTGTGGATTGATTTTGTATGCAATGATGTCGTTGTAGTAATAATAATAAGTTTGTGTTGATGTTCCGAGTCGATAATCTGAGTCATTTTGTATTTGTATGAAGAATTGCTCCATCGTTCCAATAATACTACCGTCATCAAGTAATGTAATTTCTTTCATACGATAATTGTACAAATGAGGCGTAGTTCCTTTACCTCTAGTTTCTCTTTTTTCGGCTCTTCTATGATCTCTTTCTGTCCAGTCTTTGGTAATAAATGATTCGTTAAATTTCTCTAAGCCTTCGTTGATAACTTGTCCGTTAGATAGGTCAATATTCTGATAAAAGATACCTAGCACACCATTCGTTCCCATTTCACCATAGATTCCAGTCACTGTAAACTGATTCTTCGAATTTGAAGACAAAGTCATTGCTTCAACTCTCAAACCTTTCAAATCAAGGACGAAATCATCTAATCCGTCGTTATTGATATGTATAATGTGTAGTGCTTTATAGTTTAAATTTGATTTTAAATTTTTCACATTTTCTTCATATTCAGTCAGTGCCAAGAAATAATCCCCATGATTTGAGATATGGTGGGAATGAATCGTGGATAATTTGGGGTGGTAGGGAAGGGGGTATTCTCCATCATTGACGATATTTAATTCTTTGTCAAAAACTTTAAAACCGTAAATGTCACGTTCTTCTTTTTTTCCAGGAACTTCCCAGACGATACCTAAAAGTTTTTTGTCTGGAGATTGAATAATATAAAAAAAACCTTTCTTACGGCTTCTATCAATATCAAAAGAAGCGATTCTTTGGGGGGCACCATTGCTCTCTAAATTTTCGTCAAAAGACTGAATGAACAAGTGATTCTGGTTATCTCGTTTGTCTGAAAGGAAAACTACAAATTGACCATTGACAACCCTTGCTCCTTCAAAATTAGCAATGCTATTCTCTGCAACTAATTTAATTTTTTTCTTCGCTACAGTTTCAAAACCAATATGCCTTGACACTTGGTAACTTCCAAGAATATTTCCCCCAGACCATCTGAGGGCATAAAATTCATTTTCTCTGTTCGGGATTAATTGAATAACCGACCCAGATGATCGTTCCCATTCCCCCCATTCAATTGAAAAATCTTGCGCATATAAAGATATGTTTAGAAAAAACAAAAAGAAGATCAGAATTGGACTTTTCATAGAATAAATTTGTTTAGACTTATCAGAAACCACACCAATTTACGGAACCAATTGAATTCCTGTATAATTTTGAGGAGTAATTTCTTTTAATTCTTCTTTCAATTCAGAAGAAATTGGTAATGTATCAACGAATTCATGCACCGTTTGTTTTGTTACAGTCTCATTTTTCCGAGTTAAACCTTTCAATGCTTCGTATGGTTTAGGGAATCCTTCACGACGAAGAACTGTTTGAATTGCCTCTGCAACTACTGCCCAATTTTTTTCTAAATCAGTATCAAACGCTTGTTCGTTCAGCAATAGTTTCTCCAATCCTTTTATTGTTGATTTGAAAGCAATAAATGTATGTGCTAAAGGCATTCCGATTGTTCGGAGAACAGTAGAGTCTGTTAAATCTCGCTGTAATCTTGATACGGGTAATTTCGCAGAAAGATGTTCGTAGAGTGCATTTGCAATACCGATGTTTCCTTCTGAATTTTCAAAATCAATCGGATTAACTTTATGTGGCATTGCAGAAGAACCTACTTCGCCCTCTTTTAGTTTCTGCTTGAAATATTCCATTGAGATGTACGTCCACATATCACGGTCTAAATCCATGACAATAGTATTGATTCTCTTTAAAACATCGAATAATGCAGCTAAATTATCGTAATGTTCAACTTGTGTAGTTGTTTGAGAACGATTCAAACCTAAAATGTTGTTCACAAAATTATTTGAAAAGGCTACCCAATCATTGTTTTTAAAAGCAACATGATGTGCATTCAAATTCCCTGTTGCTCCACCAAATTTAGCGGAGAAAGGAATCGCTGTAAGTTGTGCTCTTTGAATTTTTAATCGTTCAACAAAAACGTAAATCTCTTTTCCTAAGCGAGTTTGAGACGCTGGTTGACCGTGAGTTCTAGCAAGCATCGGGATATTTCTCCATTCTTGACTATAATTAACTCAAGTTGAAATTACTTGGTCCAAAAGGGGTAAATATTCATTCTTGATGGCGTCACGTAATGATAATGGAATAGAAGTGTTGTTGATGTCTTGAGAAGTTAATCCAAAGTGAACAAATTCTAAATATTTCTCCAACCCAAGCTTCGTCATTTGATCTTTAACAAAGTACTCAACAGCTTTAACATCGTGATTGGTCGTCTTCTCGATGTTTTTAATCCAAAGAGCATCTTTTTCAGAGAAATTCGAACAAATATTTCGTAAATCAGAATATTTTTCTTTCGGAAAATCAGCCAAAGCAACACCAGATTCAACCATTGCGATGAAGTATTCTACTTCGACAATTACACGGTATTTAATCAACCCAAACTCTGAAAAATAAGTTTGTAATTCATTTGTTTTACTTTGGTATCGGCCATCAATAGGAGAAATTGCCGTTAAGCTGCTAAAATTCATATTTGTATGTTTAAAATAATCAAACACAAAGATACATAAAGTCATTCTATAAAACGGTTTTAGCCGATAGATATTTATTAAGTCAATATCGTTCTAAATTGTTTAGAGATTTACTAATTTTTGAGCTCTTTTTATTGAAGAAAGACTTGAATAATTTCACCGAGATGTGAGGTAATCTATTTGTGAATGAGTTTATTCTCTCCGTTCTTTTAGATGTTTCAGTGCGTTTATTACACAGAATTACTGTTTTCTTTTAAGATTGTTGATGGCTTTTCAATATATTTTCACGAAAGATGTGCTAAAAAAAATGTCACAGCAAAAAATAGAATAAATTCAATACTTTTAATAATAACTCTTGAGCTTGTGTTTTTTGAATTTGAGAATTCTTATATTTGATCTCATCCATTTTTCGAATGCTGATATTTTTTAAAAGTTTTTTTTTGGGGATACGTGCTTATTTTAAAGCCGTGAAATTCATTGTGCAAAATAAAATGTATTGGTATTTGATCATACCTGCAATTCTCATGTTGATTATATACAAAGTGGGCGCGGTGATTAAACATCGATATGTTACAACATCTTCAGGGAATATGAATGAAATTGTTTGGTCAATGATTTACGTTTTTATAGAAATTTCGATCGCTATTTTATTGATGAAATTCGCGAAATATTTAGTTGTTGTGATTCTTTCTCCTCTCATTTCTCATCTAAGTATGAAGACTGAAAAAATTCTTACAGGGAATACCTATCCATTTAGCTTTAAACAGTTAATTCATGATGTCAAACGAGCGATGAGAATTGTTGTAAGGAATCTAATGTGGGAATACTTTTTCTTTGTCATTATTTTCATTGAGTCATTACTTGGTTGGGAAAACCCAAGGTCAGCTCCTGTTTTCTACCTTACCTTTTTAATCGGTTTCTTTTATTATGGGTTTGCTTTTATAGATTATATCAATGAGAGAAGAAGATTAGACATTAATCAGAGTATTATTTTTATTAGAAAAAATAGAGGTCTCGCAGTTGCAATTGGTAGTATCTATTCTCTTTTAATTCTTGTTCCGGTGGATCTTGGTTATCTATTTAATTGGTCAGGATTTCCTGATGACAAATGGGGAACGATTACACAATTTTTATTTCATTTATTTTTATGGTTCTGTGCTTCGACTGCTCCGATACTTGCTATAGTTGCCGCAACCATTGCTATGAATGATCTCGTTGACTTAAGTAAAAATAAATTCTCGAATAAAACAAAGGAAGTGGAGTTGTAATTCAAGGATAAATTTTATATTTATTCTTTTTTAGCACAACTTTTGTAATTCAACCAAAAAAACAATGATGAAACTAATTTACACAATAACAATTCTACTTTTTTCTACAACAACTTTCGCAAGTATATTTTCTGTAGTTCCACCAGACTCAACTACAAATGTTGTTGATAAATCGACAGCAATTTATTTGATTGAAGAAGGAAAAACGTTATTCTTAAAAGGTCAAACAAAAGGTGCTTTGATTAAATTCCGTGAGGCAGCGAATAAAGATGCAAACAGTTGGAAAGCTAGTTATTGGATTGCACAATGTCATTATGCTTTAAATAATTTTGGTTATGCTTTAAAGTATGCTAAGAAATCATATTCAACAAACCCAGAGAAAGTAAGTGATGAGATCTACTGCCTTTTAGGAGAAACCTATCATCGTCTTGGGAATATTGACACTGCTTTAATCAATTATGAATTGGCAAAAGAAAAACTTTCTAAAACTCGCTCAAGAACATTAACCGTAGATTTACATATCGAAGAATGTTATTTTGCTAAAGAACAAATGAAAGACAGTGTTAAATTCAAAAAAACCAGACTGGTTGGAGATATTAATTCAGGATTTGATGATTATGGTGTGATTTTGACTGATGATGGGAAAGTAATTTATTTTACATCAAGAAGAAGTAACACTACAGGTGGTGGTGTAAATCCTGATGATGAACGCTATTTTGAAGATGTTTATAAAGTGACTTGGGATGAAGAAACGAATGAATGGACAGACATAACCAATAAGTTAGGGAGAATTAATTCGAATGGTTTTGATGCATTGAACTACCTCTCTCCAGATGGTCTATGGGCAATTATGACGTTAAACTCTACAATGTCAGATGCTAAAAAAACAACAAGAGGTTCCGATCTTTGTGAAATTAAAATGAGTAATAAAGGTGTTTGGAATTCACCAAAAATCATTAATAATAAATCCGTTAACACATCTTTCTTTGAAGGTTCAGCAACTTTAACAGCTGATGGAAATACGATGTATTTTGTAACTGACCGAAAAGGGGAGAAAAGTTCAACAGACATATACGTAGTTCATCGTGAAGGAAAGAAATGGGGAACTGCAAAACCGCTACCTTTTACAATCAATACAAAAGGGAGAGAAACTACACCATTCATCACATCAGATGGCAGATACTTATTCTTTAGTTCTAATGGACATGTTGGTCTTGGAGGAATGGATGTGTATGTCGTAGAAAACCTTGGAGATTCTTGGGGGGAACCGATTAATTTAGGTTATGGTGTGAATACTGTAAATAATGACACACACTTTTCTATCGATTTGAAAACAATGATGGCTTTTGTTTCTGGTTTCGAAATTATCGGGAAGAAATCAAGTATAGATATTTATCAAATCGATATGAAAGGTTTTTCTTTTCCTAAGCAATAATAGTTTTGATGGAAGGAAAAACAGTTAAATCTTCACAAACAACAATTACGGAATTAATGATTCCTTCTTACGCCAATTTTGGTGGGAAAGTTCATGGTGGAATTCTTTTGGGACTAATGGATAAGGTTGCTTATGTTGTTGCGTCTAAACATTCTGGAGATTATTGCGTAACTGTTTCGGTCGATGGTGTTGAATTCAAAGAGCCTGTTGAAGTTGGAGATTTGATTTCTTTGGCGGCTTCCGTTAATTATGTAGGAAATTCTTCTATGATTATTGGGATTAGAATAACTTCATTAAAACCTAAAACTGGCGAGGAGAAGCATACGAACTCATGTTATTTTACAATGGTTGCAAAAGACGAAGAAGGTCACCCTACTCAAGTGCCAGAACTAATTCTCGAAGAAGAAATTGAAGTGAGAAGATTTTGTGATGCGAAAAAGTTACGAGCACTACGATTTGAAATTAAGAAAATGCTCAATATAGAAGTGAAAGGTTTAACTTTCGAAGAAATGAAGACGATGGTTGCTGAAAATCGCTGTATTATAAAAGCATAAAACTAAATTTGTAGTATGCAACGTTATTTCATCGAACTCTCATACAATGGTACTGACTTTTTTGGTTGGCAAAAACAACCCAATCAAATTTCGGTACAAGAAGTTATTGAAGATGTTTTGACAAAATTACACTCCAATAAGATTATAAAAGTGATGGGATGTGGTAGAACAGATTCTGGTGTGCATGCTAAACATTTTATTCTCCATACAGATTTACCTGATATTATTGATGAGAAAGAGCTGTCTCGTAAAATGAATATGATGTTGCCTAATTCTATCGCTATTTTTCGTGTTTTGAAGGTAGACAATGATACTCATGCTCGATTTAATGCTAAATCAAGAACTTATCGTTATTTTATAAATTCATCTAAGAATCCTTTTTTGACTGATCAAAGCTGGTATCTTCTAAAAGAATTAGACCTTGATAAAATGAATGAAGGTGCCGAATACCTTTTGGGTGAGCAAGATTTTACATCGCTGTCTAAAGTGAATACAGATACATTTACAAATATTTGTTCAGTAACAACCGCAAAATGGGTGAGAGTATCTGAGTCTGAAATCTATTTCGAAATAGCTGCAAATCGATTTCTTAGGAATATGGTTCGAGCAACTGTTGGTACTCTTGTTGATATTGGAATGGGAAAAATGAAACCTGTTGAAATGAAACATATTCTCGCAAAAAAGAATCGACAAGCAGCTTCAATGTCTGTTCCTGCTCAGGGATTGTTCTTGTGGAAGGTTGAGTATTAAGAAGTAATTAACGTCGAGATGTTATTTTTATGGAGGGCAACTATTTGATCAATACTTTAAACATCTCCTGTTCCCCAATGTATCCTTTTAATTCATCACCAATTGCAATTGGCCCGACCCCCTCAGGTGTGCCTGTATATATTAAATCTCCTTTTTTTAATGTCATAAATTGAGAAATGTAAGCAATTAACTGGTCAATAGTAAAAAGCATATCACTTGAATTTCCAATTTGTACTTTTTCATCATTTTTCATTAAGTGAAAATCAATGTTCGATAAGTCAAGTTCTTCTTTTGGAATGAAATGTTTTGACAAAGGTGCACTCCCTTCAAACGATTTAGCAATTTCCCAAGGATGCCCTTTTTCTTTGCATTTTTTTTGTAAGTCTCTTGCAGTAAAATCAATTCCAAGTCCAATCTCAGAATAATATTTGTGAGCGAATTTTTCAGAAATATTTTTTCCAACACGATTAATTTTAACCACAAGTTCACACTCAAAATGAATGTCATTCGAGAAATTAGGATAGAAAAATGGCATTCCAGGTCGAAGAATTGCAACGTCAGGTTTCATAAAAAAAAATTGGAGCATTTGGAATTTCTGCATTCATTTCTTTAGCATGTTTTGCATAATTCCGACCAATACAAATGATTTTCATTTTAGTTGAATTTATTTTTTAGAGCATCTAATTTTGAGTTAAAATCTTTGGGTGATTTTTTATCTTTAATACGATTAATTTCTTTGCGTAAACATTGTTTAGTGTATAGAGGAAAGTCCGCATTTAGAAACCAACCATGATAACCAGGCTCACTTTTAAACACTTCTTCTACTGTTTTATTTTTTTGTTTTCCAAAATTATAGATGATCTGATTGTCCTCGTTGTATGCTAACCTTCCTGCAAAGTCTAATCGTTTTACGTTTCCAAAAAGAGAGAATTTATCTAAAAAATCGACATTGGCTTCTAAATCTTCATATTTTTCAATTTGAGCGTCTAGAACCTCCCAAGTTGCCTCAGCATCTGCTAGTGCTGTATGTGCGTTTTCTAGGTTTTTTTGGCAGTAGAATTTATAGGCAGCAACCAATGTTCTTTGTTCCATTTTATGGAAAATATGCTGTACATCAATGTGCTTTTTTACAGAAAGGTCGACAGAGCTTCCTGCACGAAGCAATTCCTCCGCAAGCATTGGTAAATCAAACTTATTTGAATTGTATCCTGCAAAGTCAGCATCTTCAATAAACTCTTCGAGTTCAGGTAAAATATCTTTTAATGTAGGTTCATCTTTAATGTCTTCATCATATATTCCATGAATTTCACTGACCTCTTTTGGAATTGGAATTCCCGGATTAACACGTTTTAAAAACTCTGTTCTTGAACCATCTGGAGCAATTTTAATGATGGCAATTTCAACAATTCTATCATTGGTGATGTTTAGTCCTGTAGCTTCAATGTCAAAGATAGCTAACGATTTCTGTAAGGATATATTCATAAGGTCAAATATAAGAATAGGATAGAGGGAAGCAAAAAAAAGTCCGGATAAACCGGACTTTAATTTTTTATTCAGTTTTTAAACCTACATATTGATACGGTTTATATTTGTCTTTGTTACGAGCATCTTTTTCATATTCAGGACCTTGTACAACTGTTGTTACAATTACAACGTTTACCTTTCCTTTGTATTCGTCTTTCTTGTTGAAATAAGCAATTAAATCATATTTCATGTTTTCCGCTCTCACTTTCGTTAATTTTTCATTTGTACCAAAAGTTGTTGTTGGAACATAAGAAGCAGAAGAATAAATGTTAATGGTGATTGTTTCACGTCCATCTTTCAACTGTTCTTCAACTTCTTTTACAAATTTCTTTAAGTCACCTTTTTTAGTAGAGAGTTTATTTTTATTGTAAGAGAAATAATGCATGAACTCTAAATTTGGGTAATCTGCAGCGATTACAGGATCTAACTCAAGAGTGTCTTCTGGAATAATAATAATTCTCTTGTCAACATCTAGTAGTAATTCTTTGTAGATTTCCTGATAGTTTGTGTCACATAATGTTGTGAAGCCATCATCATGCATCTTGATATCATCTGTTACGTTCATGTATTCTAACTTATATGTCTTACAAGGCTCTAAGGCAGTCATAAAAACACCGTCACGCAATCTTGGGTATACGAGTTTGTTATTGTTGTTTTCATCACAATCAACACAAACTAAACGCACATTAATTGCGAAATCTTCAGGAATTGGTTTGTCATCGACTGTTTTAATAACTCCTTTTAATACGGCAACATCGCGAACACCAAGATAATCATTGTAGATTTCGTAAATGTCTTTTTCTCCGAAACCATCATTACGGTGTGAAGTCATGTAGCCTTTTTTACCATCTAATGTTGTTGTGTAATAGATGTCATCATTGGTTGAATTGAAAGGATAACCTAAATTTTTCCCTTCGTCAAAAGTACCGTCATCTTGAAGATTAGCAGTCATAATATCAAATCCACCAATACTTTTTTCGCCGTTTGTTGAATAGTATAGCGTTTTGTTGTCGATGGAGATAAAAGGGGAGTCCTCATCAAAAGCAGAATTAATTTGTGGACCTAGATTAACAGGTTTTGACCAATCTTCTTCATCACCCTCTCCTTTTTTAACATTCGTTCGAGTCATCATATAGATGTCACGGCCGCCAAATCCACCTTCTCTATCTGAAACAAAGTAGAAAGTTTTTTTATCTGGAGACATCATACAGTGAGTTTCCCATGCATCCGTGTTTACATCGTCTTCTTCAAATTTTGTAATTTCATTGAATTTAGCATGATAGAAATCGGTATAATATATATCTCCATTTCCTGTAGAATCTTCATACAAATAAATTTTTCGTTCATCAGCACTAATTGCGATAGTTGCTTCATTTCTTCTTGGTTGACAAAACTCTAGTCGAATTGGGGTTGTCCATGTTGAATCAAAATCTTGATAACTCACATATACATCTTCAGGAAATTGGTTAATCGCTGGGTCTTTAAATTCATGTGATTCTTTATTTGTCCATGGGCGACGAGAAGTGAAATAAAGTGCAGAACCATCTAAAGAAATTACTGGACTGTATTCTGGGTGTTCTGTATTAATTTGCGAACCAATATTTTTTAAATAAACATTTACGGGGGCTAGCATATTTGCACGAGCAATTTCACATTGTTTCAATCTTAAATCTGCTTCAGGAAGAAGTGGGGATTTTTTCTTTGATAATTCTTTAAATTTTCGATAATTTTCTTCAGCTTCATCAATTTGTTCGTTGTAATGATAGCATTGAGCAAGGTGGAAATATGCATCTACAGGGGCGCTTTTCTCTTTAGTAGAATACATATCGTAATTATTCCCAATATCAAGTATAGCTTTCTTAAAATAAGGTAAAGCACTTTGATAATCTTTTCGAATGTATAAAGTTAAAAACCCTTTTCTGTAGTTATAATTTGAACTCTCAGGTTGAAATTCAATCAATTTATCAGTTAAGATTTCCGATAGATGTAAATAACCTCCAGACATTAATGTCGATGCATGCATTAAAACTTCTTGTTCTGACCCAGAATTTGCAATTTCTATAGCTTCAGCTTCTGTTGTTTGAGAAATTGAAGTAAAGCTAATCAGTGCAACGAAAAGTAGTAGAGTGTTGTTTAGTTTTTTCATGTTGATTGTAAACTATTGGTTTAAGGTAACTAAAGTACTAAATTGTTCTGTTAATTCAAATATTTAACCGATTAAATAAAAAGAATACACATAAAAAAAGTCCGATAGCTTTTACGCTTTCGGACTCTTAGAGGAGGTTAATACTTTATTTTACAATTTTAAACTCAGTCCTTCTATTTTCTTGGTGTTGTTCTTCTGTACAATCAGAAACAACATCACCTTCACAACCACAATCATTAACCAATTGAGATTCACCATATCCTTTACCGTAAATACGTTTTGGATTCTTGATTCTTGCTCTTATGTATTTCATTGTAGATTGAGCCCTACGTTTTGAAAGAGACATGTTGTATGATTTGCTTGATCGACAATCCGTGTGCGAACCAATCTCAATTCTTAACTCAGGATTAGCATTCATTAATTCAACAATGTGATCCAATTCTTTTTTGGCATCTGGACGAATGTTTGATTTGTTCAAGTCAAAGTAGATAGGTTTAAGTGCGATAAGTACACCTGCATCTGATTTGTTTAATAAATAATCTAATTTCAATACAGAAGAGTCTCCTAAGGTTTTCCTTGCGTTGAATGTATTTGTTAAGTAACCTTCTTTGGATAATCTAACGTCATAAATAACGCTATCGCCATAATTTTTACCCGCTAAGAAATCTGAAGAAGTTACACTTCCATTTTCATCAGTATTAAAAGTAGCAAGCACATCTCCACTTTCAGCATCAAGGATTTCTACAGTAACATCTTCAATCATTGTATTTGTACCATGTTCTGCTGCTGTAATTTCTAGACCAAATGTACCGTAGTAATAGTTTTGAATAATTTCTTCATTCTCAGCATTACAACCGGTATTGAATCGTTTCGTCCCTACAACTGAATCGTTTTGGAAGTATGTGATTTCATATTCCTTACATCTCACTAAAACACTAAAGTAAGAACAGTTTTTAATTCTTGGGTAAGTTACTTTTTCAGCTTCAATTTCACAATTCAAGCATTCCACTTTTATTTTAAAATCATTGGTACAAACAGCTCCAGAGTTATCAATAATTTGACCTTTTAAACTACTGATTGGACGGTTACCTAAATAATCATTCTTGATTTCATAGATATCTTTTTCACCATAGCCACCATTTCTGAATGAAGAAAGATAACCTTTCAATCCATCAAAAGTAGTTGTGTAATATATATCGTCACTACAAGAGTTAATAGGTGAGCCCATATTTAATGGAGTTGACCAAACATTATCTTCATCACGATAAGTAACAAAAACATCAAAGCCTCCCATGCTCTTAGGGCCGTTACTTGAATAATACAATGTTTTGTTATTTACTGCAATAAACGGTGAGTCTTCATCAAAAGGTGTATTAATTTCAGGACCTAAATTTAAGGGTTCACTCCATTCTCCGTTTGGTAATTTAACAATACGGTATATGTCTCTACCGCCAAAACCACCTTCTCTATCTGATACAAAGTACATGTTTTCACCATCAGGTGTCACTGTACAGTGTGTTTCCCAAGCATCAGAGTTAACGCCATTAAAACGAAGTTTTTCTAACTCATCAAATTTATTGCCTTCAAAATCAGAAAAGAAAATGTCTCCATTTCCTGAAGCATCTTGGTAAACAAATATTCTTCGTTCATCAGAACTAATTGAAATAGTAGCTTCATTTAATTCTGGGTCACTAAAGTTTAGTTTACTTGGTTCAGTCCATTCTCCATCATAATCTTGAAAACTCACATAGATGTCTTCTGGGTGATGATTGTAAATAGGATCTTTATGTTTATTTGAACTTTTGTCTTCCCATTCACGTCTTGAAGTAAAATAAAGAGAAGTTCCGTCAAGAGAAATAACTGGAGAATATTCAGGCATATCAGTATTTACAGCTGGACCGATATTCTTTACTTCAGCAGATTTAGGGTGAGCAAAATTGTATTCTGCAACCTCACATTGTGCTAATCCAAGCTCTGCGAATTCGTCTAATTGAGTGTTCTTCTTTTTGGTCTCTAAGAATTTTTTGTAATATTTCTTAGCCTCATCAATGTCGCAATTTAAGTGCTTACATTTTGCATAATAGTAATAAGCTTCGATACTTGCGCTTTCTTCTTTTGCAGAAAACATATCATATTTAGGGTCAACAGATTTAATTGCTTTTTCTAAATATGGCAATGCTTTAACCTGATCTTGAGATGAATTTAATACTAAATAACCTTTTCGAAAGTTGTAATTAGAACTCTCTGGTTTGATTTGTAGAAGTGTGTCAACGAGTATCTCGGACATATAATAATACTCATCTAACATTAAAGTTGAACTCATGATTACCAATTCATTCTCATCGGCATCTTTCATCATTTCTCGCAAACTCTCTTCTGTTGTTTGAGCAAAAGAGAATAATGAGATTCCAATAAAAGCAATAATTAAAGATAATTTATTCATAGTGGTTGGTTTTGGTTAAAAATCACGATTAGGGTCGAATTGCTCTAAATAATCAGCAACTCTTCGAACGAACATTCCCCCTAGAGCTCCATCAACAACGCGATGGTCATAAGAATGAGATAAAAACATTTTGTAACGAATCCCAATAAAATCACCATCAGGAGTTTCAATAACTGCGGGTACTTTACGTATTGCACCTAATGCCATTATTGCAACTTCCGGTTGATTTATAATAGGTGTTCCCATTACATTTCCAAATGTTCCAACATTTGTAACGGTATAAGTTCCGCCTTGAATATCTTCAGAGGATAATTTGTTGTTTCTTGCTTTGTTCGCTAATGAATTAACGGCTTTAGTCATTCCTGTTAAATTCAGTTGGTCAGCATCTTTTATAACAGGTACAATTAAATTTCCTGAAGGCAGCGCTGTCGCCATTCCGATATTAATATGCTTGAGTTTAATGATTTGATTTCCAGATACTGCAACGTTAATCATTGGGAAATCCTTAATTGCTTTAACGATAGCTTCCATAACGATTGGCGTAAATGTAATGTTTTCACCTTCTCTTTGTTGGAATTCACCTTTAATCTTTTTTCTCCAATTCCAAATATTCGTCATATCTGCCTCAACGTAACTTGTAACGTGTGGTGAATTGTGAACGGACTGAAGCATTCTTTCAGAAATGATTTTACGCATTCTGTCCATTTCAATGATTTCATCATCTGGACCAGGGATTGCTACAGGTTGTTTAATGTTACATAAGAACCCATTTCCACCTGCCGGTACTACAGCAGCCTTTTTAGATGCAGATACAGTCGTTGGTGTAGCTTTTGTTTCAGTAACCGCAGGTGCACCGCTTTCAATAAAAGCTAGAATATCTTTTTTAGTTACTCGACCTGATTGCCCAGTTCCAACTATTGACTCTAAAGTTGCCATTGTTATACCTTCTTTTTCTGCAATACTTTTAACCAAAGGAGAAAAGAATTTGTCAGAAGTAGATTTTTCTAAAGGGGCATTCACAATTTCGTTTACCGAAGAGTTTGTTGTGGAAGAACTTTCGACTGCTTTAACTTCTGTTTTTACTGGTGTACTTTCTTCAACTGCCGCAGAACCATCCGTTGATATTATTGCAATAACATCACCAACTTGAGCAACTTCATCCACTTCAAAGAATCGCTTAACTAATGTTCCTTCAGCTTCCGAAGGTAATTCGTTATCAACCTTATCTGTAGCAACCTCAACAAGCGGTTCATCCATTTCAATAACATCGCCAACTTCTTTTAGCCAGTTCGTAATTGTTGCTTCGGTAACGCTTTCTCCCATTTTAGGAAGTCTAATCTCTATTTGTGACATACTATTCTATTTCAATATCAATTTTCAACTACAAAAATAATCGAAATATCTTCTTTGTCAACAAAGTTGAGGGTTGATTTTTAATCTAATTTTCTCCAGGCTTTGAGAAGGATGCTAAAATCTTTTCGCATTGAGTAATCTCGAGCATAAAGGAGATTGAGTTTTTCTTGTATCTCAGGAGTCTTAATTTCAATTGCATCAATAGGTGAGAGTAGTGATTGCTTAATGATGGGAAGTCTAACGTCTTTTTTTGCGACATCTTCAGAAAAGCCAACAAAAGATTTTTTTCCAACAAGTACTTGGGTGATATTTTGAATGAATCTTTTTTTATTTTTAAAAAATAAAATGAAAAGAGGAGCAGAAATTAACATCAATGAGGAGAAAATTAAGTCGAAAAGTCTCTTTTTACGTAGATTTTCTCGATTTATTAAGGTGTTTATGTTGAGAATGTATAAATCACCAGCAGTATCAATAGAATTACTGCCAATTAAATGATTTGATTTTGGTGGAGCAATTTTGAAATCAATCGAATAGTCTTTAAATTGGTTGATTTTTTGAATTATTGTAGAATAATGAATGTCATTCGAACAGAAAATTAGTTCGTCAATGTTTAAACCATTGATTTTTTGCTCAATTTGAATAGGAATAATTTGCTCGATTTGAGTATTCGTTTGAACAAGTAGTTCTTTTACTCTTGTGATTTCCTCATTTGATCCAATTATTCCAAATCTCTTTTTATCCTCAAATTTAAGGTTGAATTTCTCGCCAAAGGAAAAATGAAGAAAAAGTCTTGAGATTAAGTAGTAAGTACTCACCCAACCTGCTCCTATAAAAATGAATAACCGAGAAAATTGCCAATTTTTTGGTAGAACTGCGTATGCGAGGAGTATAATGATTGTCCCCCAGGATACTCCTTTTAGAAGTTTGATAAGTTTGTATGGCTTATCGTATCCCCCGATGAAGAAAGCAGAGGCTAGCCAAGAAAATGCATAAATTGGAATAGAGTATTGCAACAATTTTTCAGGAAATTCTATACTTGACATTCTCCAGTAATTTGTCAGTAGAAACAAACCGGTGACAATGTATGCGAAGTCAATAAGGGGAAGAGTGATTGCTTTAATGAATCGGACTGATAAAGCAATGAAAGCTCTCAAATAAATTGCTAAATTGATAAGGAAAGAAAAAAGGTTTGCATTCTTTCCTGAAAAATGTTTTTTTGCAAAAATGATCATTGCATTGTAGAATACAAATACATAGTTTACGGAACTCTTTTTTGTACTCTCACCTTTATAATGAATGATTGTAGTTTCTGGGAAGTAATAATTTTCATAACCACCAAGTTGAATTCGATAGGATAAATCAATGTCCTCTCCATACATAAAGAATCCTTCATCTAACAATCCAATTTTATCTAAGGTTTCTTTTCGCATAAGCATAAAAGCTCCACTAAGTATGTCAATTTTATTGGTTTCAAATTCGTCTAAGTGCCCGAGATGGTATTGTCCAAATCGTTTCGATTTTGGAAAAATTTTTGAAAGACCAAAGATTTTATAAAATGCAACCATTGGAGTAGGTAAACCTCGTTTAGATTCAGGAAGGAAAACTCCTTTCCCATCAATCATTCGAACGCCAAGTCCACCTGCATCTTCATGCTTATCCATGAATTTTATTACTTTTGAGAAAGTGTCTTCTTCTACAATTGTGTCTGGATTTAACAAAAGGACATATTTTCCTTCACAAATTTCAATTCCTTGGTTGTTTGCTTTGGAAAAGCCAACATTTTCTTTGTTTTCTATTCGAGTAAAAGAACCGTATTTTTTTTTCACCATTTCCATGGAGCCATCTACAGAAGCATTGTCAATAACAATTACCTCAATCGAACAATTGTTTATGCCTTTTTGAACCGAATCAAGGCATTGATCCAAAAAGTATTCTACATTGTAATTGACAATGATGATACTGAGTTGATATGTATAGTTTGTTTTCAAATTATTCAGCAACTGCGATGCATGAAATTTCTACATCAACATCCATCGGTAATTTTGAAACTTCAACAGTTTCTCGTGCAGGTGGCAAAGAACGAAAATATTCTCCATATATTTTATTGACAGCTTCAAAATTAGCCATATCTTTTAAAAAAATGCTGCATTTAACGATGTTGTTAAAATCCATATTGGCTTCTTTTAGTAAAGAATGAATGTTTTTAAGTACTTGATGAGTAGCGTATTCAATCGTCTGATCGTTTAGTTTTCCTGTTCTAGGATTGATTGGTATTTGCCCAGAAATATACAGTGTTCCTTTAACGAGAATTGCTTGACTATAAGGTCCAATTGGCGCTGGTGCTCCAGGAATTTGAAAAACTTTCTTCATCATCTTATTTTTTTATATAAGTTTACACAAAAATAAGAGACTTTTTGAAGCAAATACTTCTTTTTGATAATTACGACTCATTTACTTTTAATTTAAAGCATTATTTAGAAGCTTTGGATGTGAAAGTTGTTGTGGTCAGAAATGATGAAAAAATTAACGATATTTTTCAGTTTGATGGAATCGTTTTATCACCAGGCCCAGGTTTACCAAAAAATGCCGGATATTTAATGGAATTGATTTCACAAGTAAAAACCAAGATTCCTATTTTGGGTGTTTGTTTAGGAATGCAAGCGATTGCTGAAACTTATGGTTGGGAATTGTACAACCAGGACGCCGTTAAGCATGGTGTGTCTGGAGAGATAGAAATTAAAGGAGGCAATTTATTTAAAGATGTACCTCGCTGTATAAAAGTTGGGTTATACCATAGTTGGGCTGTAAAGAAGGGGGAGGGAGAATTAGAAATAACCGCGTTTTCTAAAAACAAAACAGTGATGGCTATTGAAAATAGTCGAGATAAGGTATACGGGGTTCAATTTCATCCAGAGTCAATTCTTACAACAGAAGGACTTCATATTCTTTCAAATTTCATTGATATTCTTTAATGTTTTCTTGAGGGTGCAGAAATATTATCTAGTTATAATTTTAGTACAAATTATTTGAATATTAGAGGATATATCAGACCTTTCTATCGAACTCAGAAGTGGATAAAGGTTAAATAAAACTAAAATCTACTCTTCCGTTTTGTTGTTTCCCCTCTCTTGTAGTATTGGGGGCAATAGGCATTTTTTCACCTTTAAAATCAAAAACCAATCGATCTGCTTTTAGACCATTGCGAACAAAGTAATCGATGATTGCTTGTGCCCTCCTTTGGGATAGGGCAATGTTGTAATTGTCAGTGCCATCAGCATCTGTATGACCGGTAACTTTAACTCTTAAATCTGAATGACCTTTGACTATTTTTATTAAACGCTGAAGAAATTCATCGTATTCTGGTTTTATGATGGCTTTGTCGAAATCGAAATAGACGGGTTGAAAAAGGAAATTCTCCTGTTCTTTTTCTCTTATTTCAGGAGCATTCAGTCCTTCTCTTAAATCATATAACATATGAGGAAACCACAATTGACTCGTTCCTGGTTGGTCTGTTTTTGAGAGTTTAAAATCTGATCTGTAAAGTATTATTTTACCTTGAACTCTTCTGCAATCAGTCGATTTAAAATCGCCAGTTAAGTATCCTGTTATAGAATCATATGTTAAATTCATTTTCAATCTACACCATTTTACTCGACTAGAGTTTTTTGATTTTGATACTACGGTTTGTTGAAGGGATAGGTGATTGTTTTCGACTTCTCCTTTTAGGTGTTTAACTGCGAAGAAATTATCTTCTGAATTTACTTCTTCTCTTGAATGTCCTGAGACAATGTTGTTCGATGAATGTATCTCAAGGTAGAGTAAGGTAGAATTCTCTATAGCCTCCCCTGATTTAACAATAACACCTTGCCAAGTTCCATCAAAGTTGACTTGAGCTATAGGATAAGAAACTATAAAAAGGAAAATGAATAAATACGAAAATTTTAACATATTGTAATATTATTCGAAATAAATCAAAAAATGTTCCAATTCACTAAGATAATTCATCTAAAAAAGGAAATATTAACAATTTAACAGAGAGAATGTTGATAAGTTCCTTTTTTCTTTCACTTTTTTAGTGAGTAATAAAGGATTCAATCGTTATTTTTGTGTGTTATTGGAATGGTAGAATTTGTTTTACTATGTTTAAAAAAGATTATGAGCGAAGAAAATAAAAATCAAGATTACGCAGCTGACAATATTCAGGTACTGGAAGGGTTGGAAGCGGTAAGAAAAAGACCTGCGATGTATATCGGAGATGTAGGCGTTAAAGGTTTACATCATTTAGTGTATGAAGTTGTAGATAATTCTATTGATGAGGCTTTGGCTGGGCATTGTGATGCCATTGAAGTTTTTATCAACATGGATAACTCTATTACTGTTCGGGATAATGGACGAGGTATTCCAACTGCAATGCATACGAAAGAAAAGCGTTCTGCATTGGAAGTTGTAATGACTGTCTTACACGCTGGAGGTAAGTTTGACAAGGATACTTATAAAGTTTCTGGGGGACTTCACGGTGTTGGTGTGTCTTGTGTAAATGCATTGTCTAAGGACCTTAAAGTTCGAGTTTTTAGAGATGGGAAAGAGTATCAGCAAGAGTATAAAATTGGAAAACCTCAATACGATGTTAAAGAAATTGGAAATTCTAACGAAAGAGGGACTGAGGTAACTTTCTTGCCAGACGATTCGATTTTCGAAGTAGATGTTTATAGTTATGACATTCTTGCATCAAGATTGAGAGAGTTGGCTTTCTTGAACAAAGGAATTGTTATTAATCTAACTGATTTAAGGAATCAGGATGAAGAAGGAAAAAATATCACGAATCGTTTTCATTCTGAAGGTGGTTTACGTGAATTTGCTGAATACTTAGATCGTAACAGAGAATCTCTAATTTCTGAAGTGATTTATTTTGAAGGTGAAAAAGATGGGATTCCTGTTGAGGTGGCATTGACTTATAACACTTCATACACCGAAAACATCCAAGCGTATGTAAATAATATTAACACTTATGAGGGTGGAACACATTTGTCTGGTTTCAGAAGAGGTTTGACAAATACGCTTAAAAAATATGCTACTGAGTCCGGGATGCTTGCTAGAGAGAAAGTTGAAATTGAAGGGGATGATTTCCGTGAAGGTGTAACGGCTGTTCTTTCAGTGAAAGTTCAGGAGCCTCAATTTGAGGGACAAACAAAAACGAAACTAGGAAATAGAGAAGTTACTGCTCCCGTTTCTCAAAGTGTTTCTGAAATGTTAGCTAATTATTTGGAGGAACATCCGAATGAAGCGAAAACAATTGTTCAGAAAGTGATTTTAGCTGCGAAAGCACGACAGGCTGCTCGTAAAGCTCGGGAGATGGTTCAGCGTAAAAGTATTCTTATGGGGTCTGGGTTGCCTGGTAAGTTAGCTGATTGCTCTTCAAAAGATCCTGCAGAGAGTGAGATTTACCTCGTCGAGGGTGATTCTGCGGGTGGAACTGCAAAACAAGGACGTGATCGAATGTTTCAAGCAATTATGCCGCTAAGGGGTAAGATATTGAATGTTGAAAAAGCAATGCAACATAAAATATTTGAAAACGAAGAGATTAAAAATATTTATACGGCTTTAGGGGTTAGAGTTGGAACAGAAGAAGATTCAAAAGCCTTAAACCTTGAGAAATTAAGATATCACAAAGTAATTATTATGTGTGATGCCGATGTAGATGGATCGCATATCGAAACGTTAATTTTAACGTTCTTCTTTAGATACATGAAGGAGATGATTGAAAATGGATACATTTACATCGCTACACCACCATTGTACCAAGTGAAAAAAGGAGCTAAATCGGACTACGCTTGGGATGATGATCAACGAGATCGTTTAATTCAAGAAATGAAAGGTTCTGGACCAGAATCTTCTGTTGGAGTGCAACGTTATAAAGGTCTTGGTGAGATGAATGCAGAGCAATTGTGGGAAACTACAATGAATCCAGAACATCGAACACTTCGACAAGTGACAATTGAGAATGCAGTAGAATGTGATCAAGTTTTCTCAATGTTGATGGGAGATGAGGTGCCACCTCGTAGAGCTTTTATTGAACAGAATGCAAAATATGCAAATATTGATAGTTAAATAGAGTTTGATATACAATAGAAAAGGCGAGAAGAGATTCTCGCCTTTTTTTTATGTATACAAAGTTTAACATTTCAAATTAACGATTAAAGGTAGAGAGAAGAGCAAGTGAAACTTGTGAAGACGACTCAATTGAATGTTAGTTCAATGTATGAGGAGGTAGGGCTCCTTTTCTTGAAGTTTTTGAACAGTTCTTTAGCGACCTTCGGTATTTTTAGTAAATAAAAGTATAAGTAAAAAAAAAGCGTCAATTCTTTCGAATCAACGCTATAAAAACAGGGTAGAAGATGGGGCTCGAACCCACGACCCTCGGTACCACAAACCGATGCTCTAACCAACTGAGCTACAACTACCATTTAAACTTTTTTCTACATTCGTTTATGTAGTTTGCAAACAAAACAAGCCGTTTGCGGTGGCAAAGATATATATAATCTCGCATTAATTGAAAAGAAGATGCTTTTTTTTTAACTTTAAATTAAAATTTTTTCTGATAATTGAATATATGATTGATTCACAACTTATTATTACAGAATTTAAACAGCGCGTTTTTACTGAATCTTACGACAGAATATACAAATGTCTCAAAATGGTTTCGGAAGAACAATTATGGTCATCTCCCAATAAAACAATTACTAGCATTGGTTGTTTGATTCAGCATCTAAATGGAAATGTTCGTCAATGGATACTTTCTGGAGTTGGTGGAATGACAGATGTCAGAGATAGAGAGAAAGAATTTATTCCTGCTTCAAATAAAAGAAAATCAGAATTGATGGACGAAATGGAGACTTTGAAAAAAGATTTACTCGATTTTTTCGACAACGAAAATCAAATTATTTTTACTCAAAAAATAGAAGTTCAGAATTTTAATTTGACTGTTTTTTCTGCATTCATTCACGTAATCGAACATTATTCTTATCACACAGGACAGATTACGACACTGACTAAATTATACACCGAAAAAGAAACGGGCTATTACGAAGGTTTTGATTTGGATTAATCAACAAAAACTTTCCCCGGATTTAAAATCCCCCTTGGGTCAAAGACTTTTTTGATTGATTTCATTAATTCTAAAGTTACTTGTGGGAAAACGATATCCATGTATTTTTTTTGCACCAAACCAATTCCGTGCTCTCCTGAAATTGTCCCCCCCAACTGTTTAACTTCTGTAAATAATTCTCTAATGGCAACACTTAATTCATTGTTCCATTTCTCATCACTCATACCTCCTTTGATGATGTTAATGTGTAAATTTCCGTCTCCTGCATGTCCGTAACAAACCGACTGAAATCCGTATTGATCACCAATTCTTTTGACATGACCTAACAATTCCGGCAGCTGAAAACGAGGCACAACTGTATCTTCTTCTTTGTAAATGGAATTTGCTTTCACGGCTTCGCCAACACTTCTCCGTAATTTCCAAAGTGTATCTTTTTGAGCTTGCGATTCTGCAAATAGAATTTCGCCTGTTTCAAATTCTTCGAGAACAGACATTATTTTTTCGCATTCTTGCATGAGTTGGTCAGCATCAAATCCATCGACTTCAATCAATAAATGTGCAGCGTGATTGTCCTCAATAACGATTGAATCATCTTTTAGGAAATCTTTTGTCCATAGTAGTGCATCTCTTTCCATAAACTCCAATCCACTTGGTGTGATTCCTTGTTTGAAAATTGCACTTACGGCTTCACATGCTTTTTGTGCATCAAAGAATGGAACCAACAAAAGCAAATCTGTTGTTGGGTGAGGAATTAAACGTAAAACAATCTTCGTAATGATTCCCAATGTCCCTTCTGAGCCAACCATTAATTGTGT
>JAJRQQ010000028.1 GCA_024280155.1 Bacteroidota bacterium | reverse complement strand
GTTCTGATCCCGATTTAGGTGGAGCATTAGCAGAGGCAATTTTCGAAGCTTTGTACAACAAGAAGAGCTATGCGGTAATCACGACACATTATAATAACATCCAACTGAAGGCAGACACATTGCGTAATGCCGTGAATGGAAGTATGCTCTTCAATACTGAAACACTCGAACCTAAATATCAATTTTCAATCGGACAACCAGGAAGTTCTTTTACTTTTGAAGTTGCGAAAATGAATGGTATACCGGACGAGTTAATTGAAGAGGCAAAAAGTAAATTGAGCGACAATAAGGTGAAAATGGATCGCCTTCTTAACGAACTTCAGAAAGAAAAATCATACTTAAATCGATTAAATAAAGAGCATATAAAAGCTCAAGACTTAGCATCAGAAGCTCTAACACATTATACAGAGAAGAAAGATTTCTACGAGCTAAAACTGCGCAACATTCGTGAGAATACCAGTGAAAATCAACATTCAATTAATGTGGGTAAAAAGATGTTGGCCTTTATCGACAGGTACATTACCAATTCTCGAAAAAAAACCATCAATGATAAATTATTAGAAGAAGTTCGGAAATATATTGCCGTAGAAAAGTCTAAAACGGTTGAGGCAAAGCAGAAAAAGATAACATTGTCCAAAAAGAAAAAGAAGAAAGCACCACGTAAAATTGACCTTCAACATCATCGAGAAAAAATAGAATTAGGCAGTCGTGTAAAACTAATTGCGACAAAGCAAGTAGGTGTAGTTGAAGAAATAAAAGGTGAAAATGTTACCATTTCTTTTGGTTTTGCAATTGTCAAGGTCAAACTGGAGAAATTGAGTTTTGTAGAATAACATTTTGACAAACTCAGTGTACCACAAAGCAAATGTATGACATTCAGTCATCAAACAAAAACAGTACTCTCCACTCTAAAAAATAAAGAATTGTACATTCCCATTCTAGGATATATCGTTTTATCACGAATTCGTTAAAAATAGATTTGATTTCCTCTTCTTTTCTCCAATTATTTTAGTATTTTCAACTTCTAAATTAAAAAAATGAAGATTAAACATATAACACTATTTTCTGCTGGATTACTTTTAGCTTCTTGCAGTTCAGTAAACAAAACAGAAACACAGGTAGAAAATTCTAAAACTGAAATGACTGTAACGAATTTACCCGAAGGAACAGTTGATCGATTTGCCGACATTCAAGTTCTACGTTACGACATTGTGGATTTTGACAAATTAAGTCTTGACCAAAAAAAACTGGTTTACTATTTATCACAAGCAGGATTAGCAGGTCGTGATATTATCTATGACCAAAATAACCCATTCAATTTAGAAATCCGGAAAGCCATAGAGCAAATTGTAAGCAATTATTCTGGAGATAAAAACACTGAAGATTGGAACAACTTTATGACTTATGCAAAACAGATTTGGTTTGCAAATGGTATTCATCATCACTACGGTATGGATAAGATTCTGCCTAAATTCAGTCGAGAATATTTTAATTCTATCGTTAAAAACGTTGATGCAAACATTTCGGATAAAGCAACAGAAGTTATTTTCAGTAGTTCTTTAGAAATGAAACGTAAAGTAAAAGATGCAGACGTTGATATGATTCAAGCATCTGCGAACGGATTTTATGGAGAAGACGTTACTCAAAAGATGGTTGAAGAATTTTATGCCGATAAAATTAACCCAAATGATAAACGACCGATTGAATACGGATTAAATTCTACTCTAATTTTAAAAGATGGGCAAGTAACCGAAGATATCTGGAAATCAGGAGGTAAATATGGTGCAGCAATTGATAAAATCATTTTGTGGTTAGAAAAAGCGGTAACAGTTGCTGAAAATGAAGATCAAAAAGCGGCACTGGAAAAATTAATTGAATATTATAAAACAGGTGATTTAAAAACCTGGGATGAGTACAACATTATTTGGGCAAAATCTACTGCTGGTGACATTGATTGGATCAATGGTTTCATTGAAGTTTATGGTGATGCAATAGGCAAAAGAGGGACCTTCGAAAGTATTGTCCAGATTACTGATTTTGAAGCATCAGAACAAATGCAAGTAGTTACAGAAAACGCACAATGGTTTGAGGATAATTCTCCATTGATTGAATCTCACAAAAAGAAAAATGTGAAAGGTGTGAGTTACAAAGTTGTTCAAGTTGCTTCTGAATCTGGTGATGCCTCTCCTTCTACTCCGATTGGTGTAAATTTACCAAACAACAACTGGATTAGGCAAGAGCATGGTTCTAAATCTGTTAGTTTAGGAAACATCATCTCTGCGTACGATAAAGCATCTGGTTCTGGAATGTTACAAGAATTTGCGAACGATGAAAAGGAAATTGAACTCTCTAAAAAATACGGTTACTTATCAGGGAAATTACACACAGCACTACACGAAGTAGTAGGGCATGCTTCTGGTCAAATTAACGATGGTATTGGTCAGCCCGCCGTAACTTTAAAGAATTATGCTAGTACACTGGAAGAAGCTAGAGCTGACCTTGTTGGGCTATACTACATCATGGATGAAAAACTCATCGAAATTGGTTTAATACCTAGTCTTGAAGTTGGAATTGCAGAATACGATGGTTATATCCGTAACGGAATGCTTACACAGTTGCAGCGTCTAGATTTAGGTAAAAATGTGGAAGAAGAGCACATGCAGAACCGTCAATTGGTAGCTTCTTGGGTAATTGAAAAAGGAGCAGATGCAAATGTAATTGAAGTGATCAATAGAGATGGTAAAAGATATTACAACATCACTGATTATGATCAATTGAGAATTCTTTTTGGGGAATTGTTGAGAGAAATTCAACGCATTAAATCTGAAGGAGATTACGAAGCAGGAAAAGCGTTGGTGGAAACATACGGTGTAAAGGTAGACCCCGAAATCCACGAACAAGTATTGGAAAGAGTCGCTCCACTTAATTTAGCCCCTTACCGAGGTTTTGTCAATCCTGTTTTCGTTTCTATTACTGATGAGAATGGTAAAATCATTGATATTCAAATTGAAAATGATCAAAGTTTCGTAGAACAAATGTTGTTTTACGCGAAAGAATATGGTAACTTATAAATAAATCATGAAAACAAAAGAAGACATTGTAGCCAATTGGCTACCTAGATATACAGGAGAAAAACTTGAAAATTTCGGACAATATATATTGTTATGTAATTTTGGGCATTACGTGGATTACTTTGCCGAATTTCATGAAGTGGAAATTATTGGAAAAGACAAACCCATGCAATGCGCAACATCTGAAGGAATCACCATCATTAATTTTGGAATGGGAAGCGCATCTGCAGCTACATGTATGGATTTACTTTCTGCCATTCATCCAAAAGCGGTTTTATTTTTAGGCAAATGTGGTGGATTGAAAAAGAAAAATGAAGTGGGAGATTTAATTCTTCCAATTGCTGCCATTCGTGGAGAAGGAACAAGTAATGATTATTTCCCACCGGAAGTACCTGCTCTTCCATCTTTTGCTTTGCAAAAAGCGATTTCTACAACCATTCGAGATTTCGAAATGGATTACTGGACAGGAACTTGTTACACAACCAATCGTAGAGTTTGGGAGCATGATGACGAGTTTAAAAATTACCTTTCCAAAATAAGAGCAATGGCTATTGATATGGAAACGGCGACGATTTTTACGGTTGGTTTTGCCAATGAAATTCCTACAGGAGCATTGCTGCTGGTTTCTGATCAGCCTATGGTTTCTGAAGGCGTAAAAACAAGTGCCAGCGACTCAAAAGTAACTGCAAAATTTGTTGACGCACATATTCGAATTGGAATAAAATCCCTCAAACAACTAAAAAACAAAGGGAACACTGTAAAACATCTTCGATTCAGTTAGAATGAAGCCAATGAAGCAAAAAATTTATGCCTTAGGAATCATCACTTTGATGGTGTTTCCTTTGCCTACGTTTTTGGTACTCTATTTTTTCGAAGACATTCATCCTTTCTCTATTCTAGAACTTCCTAATTTTCAAATAAAACCTATTCTATTTGGACTGATTTTAGGTTTATTGTATGCTGGAATTTCACTTTTGTTTATGCAAGCAAAAGTTTTTGACAAACTTCCATCTCGTATAGAAAATGTTGTTAAACAAATGAACCTGAGTATCATTGATTGCATCTTCTTATCAATATGTGCTGGCGTTGGTGAAGAATTACTTTTTCGTTCCGGATTTCAATTTTACTTCGGACCAATCATTACTTCTATATTCTTTGTTGCCATCCATGGTTACCTCAACCCGAGAAACTGGAGAATGTCTTTGTATGGATTGATTGTTCTTCCATTTATTTTTCTTATTTCATACGGGTTCATCGAATATGGTTTGTGGTTTGCAATCACAGCTCATTTTTCCTACGATTTGGTTTTATTTATCGTTATATCTCAACAAAAAGATGAACTTCAACCACAAGTTTGGTCGAATTGGGAGGAATTAGAAAAATGTGAAGATGATTGTTTTGATAAAGACAATTCACCACCGCAATCAATTCATGATGATGCGGAGACGTGTCGTTTGCCGAACAAGTAAACAATTCGGAACTAAAGTTGTTTGATCAATTTGCAAGACTTCTAAATACCTTAACTTACATAATTCTTCGGGCAAATCAACTAAAACACCAGCATTTGCCACGTATAATTCACGCAATCTTCTTAAATTTACAATTGAAGGAGGGATTTTCCTTAAATTATTCTGATTCAAACGTATAAATTGAAGATTTTCACAATTGCCAATCTCATCCGGTAACAATTCCAAAGAATTAAAACTCAACTGAAGAACTTCTAGTTTTTGTAGAAGACCTATTTCTACAGGAATAGTCTTGATATTATTTTGATTAAGAATAAGTTGCTCCAAATTTTCTATTTCACCTATCGAAGATGGAAGAAATTCAATGTCATTGTATTGGGCAGAAATTAATTTCAATTTTTTTAACTTACTCAAAGAAGAAGGTAAACTCGTTAATTTATTTTTGCCAATGTATAATTTTTCTAAATTTTCAAGATTACCAATCTCTTCGGGAATTGCAGTGATCTTGTTTCCATAAAGTTTCAGAACCCTAATGTTTTTGTTTTCAAAAACTGTAAGAGGTATTTCTGTCAACCCCATTTTAGAAAGATTTACTACTGTTTTCTCAACCTCCTTATCTAAATCAACAATGCGTTGACAATTGCTAAACATCAACAAAGGAAAAAGAAGTAAAATAAATCTCATTCAACTAAATTATGCATTTTTAATGCATTAAAGGCAACTTTTGTTCTATTTTTACATCTCATTTATATAAAAGGCATGATAAATGCTTAACCAAATAAAAAAAGATATATGAAAAACATTAAAACACTTTTAATCGCAGGATTATTAATTACAACGACAGGAGTTTTTGCTCAAGATAAAAAAGTCGCAAAAAAGAAAACAATTGGAATTGCTCAAACCGTTTCAGTTAAAGAGGACACACCAGAAATTAGAGCAGAGAAACAAACAAATCTGATGAAAGAAGAGTTGAATTTAACTCCACAACAAACTGAAAAAGTTTCTGTACTAAACACTAAAGTAGAACAGAAAATTCAAGCAATTATTGATGGAAACCTACCTGAAGAGAAGAAAAAGGCATTCATTGCTGGAAATATGAAGGATAAATTAGCGGCTCTTTCAACGATTCTTGATGATAAGCAAATTGCCAAATACAAAGCTTTAGTTGCTAGCAATAAATTGTAAGAAAACTCAAATTATTAAAAGCGCATCGATTTTTTATCAGTGCGCTTTTTTTATTTCCGTCCCCTATCCAAAAAAATACGAACGGAATCTTTAAATAGGATCATTTGATCTAGAGATAAGCTTTCCACTGTATAATTTCCAGCATCATTAACGTCACCAGAAATCACGAGAATATTATTATCCTTTTTTAATTCCCATCCTCCAAATTTATTTGGTTTCTCTCCAATTCTCCCACCTTCTAATTTGCCATCAGATTTAAAATTGATGAATTTAGAACGTTTATTTTTTGTAAGATCGGTCGATAACTTTTCAATTTTGTACAACTCCCAATAACCAACAATTTCTTCTTTATTGGTCGCGCTTACCATTAAAAAAAGTAAGCTTAAAAATAGATATTTTTTCATTGCTTCAATGCTTCATTTCATTATGTCACTAAATACTTCTTTAAACTTATCCAATTTAGGTCGCACCATTGATTGACAATAAGGATTATTAGGATTATTTTTTAAATAATTTTCATGGTACTTTTCTGCAGGATAAAATACAGAGATGGGAGAAATTTCAGTAACTATAGGTTTATCCCAGATGTTCATGATAGAAATTTTCTCTTTGTAAGCAATTGCCAATTCTTTTTGAGTATTATCATGGTAAAAAATGACAGATCGATAATGAAACCCAACATCATTCCCTTGTCGATTGAGTTGTGTCGGGTCATGGACAAACCAAAAAAGTTCTAACAACTTTTCAAAAGAGATAATTTCATCATCAAAAATAACCATTGCAACTTCTGCATGATTTGTCGTTCCAGAACAAACTGCATCGTAATTTGCCGTTGAAGCATCTCCCCCCATATAACCAGGAGTAACGCACAACACACCATTAACCTCATTAAAACAAGCTTCTATGCACCAAAAGCAACCTGCCCCAAATGTTATTTCCTTAATCATGCTGCAAAATAAAGCATTATTTTATTTTTCTTCAAACTTTAGTGACACCGAATTGATACAATATCGCAATCCTGTTGGTTTTGGCCCATCGTTGAAAACATGTCCAAGATGACCTTCACAGACTGCACAAACAACTTCTGTCCGTGTCCAACCATTAGAATTGTCAATAATTTCATTTACATTCTTCATATTAATTGGTTGGAAAAAACTTGGCCAACCAGTACCCGATTTGAATTTAGTTTCACTTGAAAACAAAGGTGTAGAGCACGCCGCACAATTATAAACACCGGATCTATGATTATCCCAGTATTCTCCGGCAAAAGAGCGTTCTGTCCCTTTCTCTCTTAGTACATAATATTGTTCTGATGTAAGAATCTTCCGCCATTCTTCATTCGTTTTTATCACCTGATTTGTGTCAGCAAAAAAGTCACTCGAATGAATAGAAAGAGTCGTCACATTTTGCTCTTCTCCAACACTACAACTAATAATTATCACCCATAAAATGGTAAATACACTAAATAATTTCATAAAATTTCTTTTTATTTATCTCTTAGACGAAAGAAAGCGTACTTTTGTACGGTGATTTTTAATTATTCTCGAAATTTTTGGATTATTTGTTTTGCGCTGCTCTTTTTCATGATCAGCTTTAACCTCATTTTGCCTGAAATGAACGAATTTATCACTAACATGGGGGGAGCCGATAAAAAGGGTTGGATTATTACTCTTTTTACCATTACAGCAGCAATATCTCGACCATTCTCCGGTAAATTATCAGATAAAATTGGTCGTAAAAAAGTCATGTTACTTGGCATTGGCGTTTCCATCATCATCACACTACTCTACCCTATTTTTCCAATTGTTTTTTATTTTTTATTGCTCCGTTTCTTACACGGATTCAGCACTGGATTCTTACCTACAGGCGCTACAGCTATGGTTACCGACATTCTCCCTGCAGAGAGAAGAGGGAAAGGAATGGGGGTTTGGGGTGTTTTCATCTCTTTAGGAATTGGAATTGGACAATTTATCGCATCACCTTTACGAGCAGAATTTGGGATGACCAATATATTTTTATTTGCGGCTATTTCCTCCGGATTATCTGCAATTTTAATAACTCTTGTAAAAGAAACTTTACCCAACCCACAGTCGTTTAAATGGAAGTTTTTGAAAATAAAAATGAATGATATTTTTGAACCAAGCGTTATGCCTGCTGCAATCGTAATGTTTCTATCCGTTATTTCATCTGGGATTATTTTCGTAATCGTTCAAGATATTTCCGGATTTGTTGGCATACGAAATAAAGGTTGGTTTTTTGGATTCTATGTCCTTTCAACCATTTTCGTTAGACTGCTTGCCAGTGGCTTGTCTGACAATATCGGCAGGAGAAAAACACTCATATTAGGTTTCCTTGTTTTATTAACCTCAATAATAATGCTTGCTTTTACGAGAGATACATTCATGTTTACACTCTCATCTGTTGTGTTTGGTATTGCAACTGGTATTTCGAGCCCAACCTTATTCGCTTGGATGGCAGACCTATCACATCAAGATAGGCGAGGTGTCGGTTCTGGAACACTCTTTATTGCTTTAGAATTAGGCATCATGTTTGGCTCTTTTAGTACTTTATTCACTTATGACAATACGATCGAATCTATTCCAATTGTATTTTCTGTAGGTATTGTTGCCATCATTTTTGCCATTTTTTATCTTATTTGGCATCTATACCGGCGAGAATCTCTTACCTAGATGAAAATTAATTTTTTTTCATTATCTTGTCAAACAATTATTTAACCTTTGAGTAAAATTCAACATATCGATTTAAAAAAACTTTACTATACAATTGGTGAGGTTGCAATCTTTTTTGATGTTAATACTTCTTTAATTCGTTTTTGGGAAAAAGAATTCTCAGGAATAAAACCAAAGAAAAACAAGAAAGGAAATCGTTTATTTACCCCAAAAGACATTAAAATCATTGATAAAATTTACATTCTTGTCAAAGAAAAAGGTTATACGCTTGACGGTGCAAAAAAAGCGTTGAGTGACAAGACAACTGACTATTCGTTAGAGCAGAATAGTGAACTCAATAAAGAAGAGTTAATTACATGTCTCGAAAAGGTGAAATCAAAATTAATCCAATTGAAATCGCATTAATTACTCTTTTTAATTCATATTGATTTGTAAATTCTTGAAATGCATAAATGTTTCCAAGAAAATCTTTTCTTCAATAGCATTATCGTAAGTACAGTCTCCAATTTCATTCAGTAAACAACAGAGAATTTTACCTTCTTTGTTTTTCTTATCGTTGATGAGCATAGCTGTCATTTTTTGAATTCCAACATCTGTTAATTTAGGCAAAGGATAAATTGAAGTTAGAAGTTCTTCTATTTCTGCATATTTATCACGGTTCAACTTCCCGACTTTCATAGAAAGGAAGGATTCCATTACCATGCCTATTGCTACTGAATGTCCATGGGAAATTTGCAAAGAATCCATAAAGTACCCTTCAATAACATGTCCAATTGTATGTCCGAAATTTAAAATCTTTCGTTCACCTTTCTCAAAAGGGTCATTTTTTACGACTTCATTTTTCACTTGAATACAATCGAAAAGTAAATCTATTGAGAACTCTTCTTTGTTCTTCATTTGCTCAATTATCCTTACCAGTAAATTGTCCGAAGTAATAAATCCGTGTTTCAACATTTCAGCAAAACCACTATACAGTTCATTTTCTGGCAACGTTGATAAAAAAACAGGATCAATAAAAACAGCAATTGGATTTGAAAAAACTCCAATTTGATTTTTAAAATGTCCTAAATTCACTCCAGTTTTCCCACCAATTGATGCATCCACCATTCCGAGTAGAGAAGTTGGCAAATGAATAAAATCTAAACCTCTTTTATAACAAGAGGCGATAAAACCTCCCATATCTGTAATCAAGCCACCACCTAGGTTGATGATTAAATCACTTCGTGAAATCTGATATTCCGTTAATGCTTCCCAGACATGAAAAGCAATTTCTATTGATTTATTCTCTTCACCAGCGGGCAAAAATATAACTTCAGCCTTGGAGAGCTCATCAAAAGTTGTAATTAAAAAAGGTAAACAATTTTCGTGTGTATTCTCATCTACAATAATTATTTTTTGGCTAGAAGAATATCGCTCCAATAATTGACCAAAAGAAGAAGATTCTAGTCTTCCTAATTCCAATTTATAATCAACGGCATCAATGTATTTCATACTTTTTATTGTCTATTGTTACCAAAAGTAATTATTTGATTGAAAGAAATCACAAAAAAATAACATTTGTCCTATTTTTAAAACTATAAAACGAGTATTTTTGTTTTTATAATTTTTGTACTATGAATTCATTTGAAAATACTGAAGTTGCTTTTAAAAGTAAAACAACCAAAGAATTGAGAAGAGCGTATTGGCTTTTCAAAATGGTATCCAATCCTGCAATGGTAAAATTTGGAAAATGGGCAACGAACATTGCCATCAAATTACATTTACCCATTGACGGAATCATTCGAAAAACGATTTTCAAACAATTCTGTGGTGGTATTTCCATTCAAGATTCTTTGAAAGCTTCCAATGAATTAGCAGAATACAATGTATTAACCATTCTCGACTATAGTATTGAAGGAAAAACAAAAGAGGAAGATTTTGACGCTACAGTTGAGGAAATCAAGAAAACAATTGCTCAAGCAAAAAACAATCCCAATATTCCATTTGCAGTTTTTAAAGTAACAGGAATTACGCTTTTTGAAACTTTAGAAAAAGCCAATGATGGAATCGATGATTTAAAAGGTGACGACTTAGCCAAATACAATAAACTTGTAGAACGTGTGGACAGTATTTGTAAAGCAGCTTTCGATGCTGACGTTCCATTGTTCATTGATGCTGAAGAAACGTGGATTCAAGAAACGATAGACAAAATCGTTATGGATTTAAGCCGAAAATACAACAAAGAAAAAGCCATTGTTTTCAACACTTTGCAAATGTATCGCCATGACCGTTTGTCCTATTTGATAAAAGAAATTAAAAAAGCTCGCGAAGGAAACTATTTCATCGGAATGAAGTTGGTTCGTGGTGCGTATATGGAAAAAGAACGTGAAAGAGCCGAGGAAAAAGGATATCCTTCTCCCATTCAACCCGATCAAAATGCAACAGATCAGGATTATGATGAAGCGGTTAAGGTTTGTGTTGAGAACATTGATGTTGTTTCTGTTTGTGCCGGTTCTCACAACGAAGAAAGTGCAATGAATCTAACTCGGCTAATGAAAGTACACAATATTTCTTTGGATGATAAACGTATTTTCTTTGCACAACTTCTCGGAATGAGTGACCATATTTCATTCAATTTAGCACACGACAATTATAATGTTGCTAAATACGTTCCTTATGGTCCTGTGAAAGAAGTTTTACCCTACTTGATTCGCCGTGCTGAGGAAAACACATCTGTTGCTGGTCAGACTACACGTGAACTTTCATTGATTGTGAAGGAAAGAGAAAGACGTACGAATTAATTCCACGTAAAGAACATTCCTAAATCGAATGAAAAACTGTATAGGAATCCCTTATTGAAAGCAATGTAATCACTTGTTTTATTGGTGGAATCAACATTGTATTTTGAATGATATGCCCCTAAACGAAATCCAAAATCAAAATCCGGGGAATTATCTGGCAAATTAACATTCATCACTACACCATAAACAAAACCTTTTGTTGACACATAAGAGTCAATCACAGTTTCTCCCCACCCGAGTCTAGCTTGAAACTCAATGTATGTATTTATTCATACTCAACCCTACAAAAGCACCGGCATTATATCCATAAGAAGAAGTATACTCAGAGTCATCAAAAAGGATTTTGCCTCGACCATACACCCCTGAACTTATATAAGGATTGAATTGATAACCAAGGTCGAGATTAATTCCCAATGCTAAATCTACGCTCTGTGTATTTTGCTCAAATTCTTTAACTGACCCCGTATAACCCACATGTTTCACCGTCAACTCTTCGATAGATATATTCGCATTATTAACAATTGCACCACCTACAAAGAATCCTTTTGATTCTCTTCTTTTTGAAATAATGTCCTCGTCCTGAGAGAAAGACAAATTAAGACAGAACATTAAAGGCAGAATTAATAAATATTTCAAATCGTTTCAGTTTAGGGTAAATATATGTACAAAAAAAGGAGAATCATCCGATTCTCCTTTTATTTTATTTGGATTCTTTTTACTTATATCCTTTCAATACTTGTACACCAGCACCAAAAACATTTGACTCACCATAAGGCGAACCAATACCGTCCCATTTTTCCCATTTCTTCAATTCGATATAGGCAGGGTTTTTCGCTATTTGAGATGCTTCAAGCTGAATTGCTTCCGCTTTAAATCGAGCAGAAACGACCAATGAAGAATCTCCACGTGCTTTTTCAATTCTAGCATTTACCAAATACTCTTGCTCTTTCTGTGTTTCTTTGGCTGTTAAATTTCGTTGCTTTTGCGTTTCTTTATTCACAATTTCTTGTGCGATGTTAGCAGGCAAATCAACATCTTTAATCTCAATGTATTCTAGCGTTAAGTGATTCTTGTTGAATTCTTCAGTTAATTTATCTACAATTTCAGCTTCCAATGCATTACGCTTCGTAGAATACACTTCCTCGTAAGTAAATTGACCAATAACATCTTTAATTGCACCCTGTGCTTTATCATCAATGAAGGTAACGTATCCTTTTCCCCACTGTAAATGAAGTTTAGCAGAATTACCACGTTGAACCGAGTAATTGACAGCAATCTCCACGGTGATATCTGTTCCATTCTTATCCATTACGGTAGATTGGTAATTTTTTGATTGTTGAAGTACGTTATAAGTAATCATTTCATTCCATGGAGCAATAAACTGTGTCCCTTCGTTGTACGACACATGCGTATCTACTCCTTGCCCATATGGGCGATAAACAAATCCTTCTTCACCTGGATCTACATCTTGCCACGACATTAAAAATACTACGACAAGTATTAAACTTGTTACCCCAATGACAACATATTTTCCAATTTTCTTTGGGTCAATGTTGAAATCAGGCATTTGTTGATTAAAATTGTTCATCTTTGTTTGCTTTGTTTTTTTTATTAAATAATCGACTACTAGATAGCTCGTCCCAATAACTAATCCTAACGCTAGAACTTTGATAAATGCAGGGCCTCGCATTAAATACTTGAATGAAAGGAAAAATACACCAACAATAATCACAGCTCCAAGTAACGTCTGAAATTTAAATCGAGTTTTCTTATCCATAGTTTCTCTTTTTCAAGTATAAAGATAGTAGATATTATCGTCAGTGAGTCCAACTTATGAATAAAACTACTTTTTTTTAGGTTTAATTATCATTTAATACGTTTTTTTTAATTCAAACACACCCTTCTCGATTTTGACTTCTTATATTTGCACGTGCATTATGTAATTTGCGATATCGAAACAACAGGTGGTTCTCCTAAGAATTCTAAAATAACAGAGATTGCTATTTATAAACACGACGGTGAAAACATCATTGACTCTTACGAGACATTGATTAACCCTGAGATGAAAATACCTCCTTTTATTGTAAATCTGACTGGAATCAATGACAGTATGGTTGCTCATTCTCCGACTTTTTCTGAAATAGCAAAAGATATTTTAGATTTCACCAAGGATTGTATTTTGTTGCACACAATGTTGCCTTTGATTACGGAGTTCTGCGTGTAGAATTTAAGTCAATAGGTATCGACTTCCGTAGATCACATCTTTGCACAGTAAAAGCATCTAGGCAAATTATTCCAGGAAAAGATTCATACAGTTTAGGTAAACTCACTCGGAATCTAGGAATAGCTTTAGTTGGACGACATCGTGCTGGTGGTGATGCTTTAGCAACTGCTCATCTTTTTAAAATCATCTACGAAAAAGATAAAATTAATTTAGATAAACTCGTTCAGAAAGAGTTAAACCCGACTGATTTACACCCCAATTTAGCCATTGAGGTTCTCGATGACATTCCTAATCGAACAGGTATTTATCAATTTTTCAACGAAGAAAATCAATTAATTTATGTTGGAAAAAGTGTTCATATTAAGAAAAATATTGAGCAGCATTTTCGAAATTTAAAATCTGACCAATCCATTCAAATGCAAAAAGAAATTTCACGAATCGAGTTTGAATTAACCGGTTCTGAATTGATTGCAACATTGAAAGAGACAGAGTTACTCAAGCAGCATGCACCAAAATACAATCGAGCATTTAAAAAAACAGGTTTTGGATTATTCAATTACATTGATGGAAAAGGATACAATCGTTTTTACATTGGTTCAATTTCTAAAGTGAATGAAGCACCTACAATCTCTTTCTCAACCAAAAAGGAAGCACTGTCTTTTTTAGAAAAACTCGTTGAAAAGAATAGACTCTGCCTCAAATTGTGTGAATTAGAAAAAACCAATGGCGCGTGTTTTCACTACGGAATTAAAAAATGTGACGGTGCTTGCATCCAAGAAGAGGACATTACGTCTTACAATAAAAAATGTAATGCTGTAATTGACGGCTTAAATTTCAATCATTCTACACTTTACATTGTTGAAAAAGGGCGTGACAGATCTGAAAGAAGTTTGGTTTACATCAAAAATGGAATTGTAGAAGGATTTGGTTTTGCACCTTTTCATTTCAATAGCTTAAAAGCAAAAGATTGGGAAGAATTTATTTCTTTTACAAAAGAAAATAAGGATATACGGATGACTGTAAAATCCTATTTAAGAAAAAAGAAAGAATTGAATATTGTTTATATTTAGAACATCTTTCAACAAAAAAACTCGACTAATACTAGTCGAGTTTTAAAATATTTGGGTGAATGTTTTTTACATCATTGCATTTACTTGCATCCAGCCACCGCCGTTTTCACATTCTAAACCTTTTGATTTGAAGTATTGAGTTGCTTGACCACTTCTCGCTCCACTTGCACAACAGAATAAAACAGGTTGCTTAAGCTCCATGATTTCAGATTCTCTTTCAACCACCTCCTGCAAAGGAATATTAACTGAACCTGCTACATTACCACCCATAAACTCACCTTGAGTTCTAACATCTACGATTGTGTACTTTTCCATATTTGATAAATCATTAATTATTTGAGTACAAAGATAGAAATAGCAAAAAGATTGTTTTGTAGCATAAGTTACATTTTAGAAAAAACCTAAAAATAGTAAACTTACTCATCGCTCTTACACACCTCATCGGGTTGTGCTCCACATAAACCGCAAGCTGCACCATCTTCATTTATCATAGGATTGTTACTTGCACAAGTTCCAGCGAAACGTCCGCCTTTTTTTGCCCATATTTTAATCGCAATTCCTGCGAATGCCAATGCCAATAGACCGATGGAAAGAAGAATTAATTTCATGTTCTTTTTTTTACAAATTTACTAATTTTTATTCACCAATTGCCCTTCCCCGTATGAATAATGTTCGATAAAAGTTGGAATTCCCTTATAATATATATCTCCTTTTTCGTGAGTTTGTGTACGAATTAAGCAATTATCTGCATTTATTTTAACAATTTCAGAAGAATTCGAAATCACATGAATCGAATCAGAAACATTGAGACCATAAGCATTCCCAAAACCATTGCTTTTTATATCCATACTCAGGTAGTTGACATTACCATTAAAATTAAAATTCCCCCATCCATGCGTGATAACGAAATTAAAACTGAGTGCATTAAGGTTTAAGTTAGAAGTACCTGCACCATCCCGAAGAACTAGTGTGAAATAATCTGTGTTTAAAGTATTTGCTGAGATAACTTCCTCTGTGCCTTCGAATAAAATATTGGTCAATTTAACGAAATGAATTTCCACCATGACTATTTTATCATATGAACGTAGAAAGTTACACTTATTCTTATTCCTAATATTCAATTTACCATCAGAAACATCTGTTTCAATAAAATTAACAAGGTTGTTTCCGCCTATTAACAAAACTTTATTAATCGTATCTTGAACCATTCTATATTTCAAATGAGGGCCCATATATAGTTTTTCAAAACTATTCAGTTTAATTTCCTTGGTCGTCATTCCGCCTGTTGCTTTCCAGCAAGAACGATCTTGAGATTTTTTACAAGAAATAAGTACACCAGTAAAAACAAGAAGGAGTATAATTCTATTCATATTTAAAAGTATAACCGATTCCAAACTCTGTATAATCTGCTCTTGCCCAATGAGATTTCAACACTAAGTTCAGGTTGATTCCATTATCAAAAACATAACGCATTCCAACTCTATGGTAGAGAAAATCTTCAGGTTGATATTTGTCTTTCAAGTAAATCCCCATCCCGGTAATTAAGTGTAAATGATCAAAGGGTAAGATGAAGCCAACAAAAGCCCCTATTTGAAGAATTTCAGCTTGTGTTTTAGGTACATCTTCTTCATATTTTAAAATTGCTTGTTTCGAAATAAAATCTATAGAAAATTCCATTCCTGTTTTATGATTAAAAAATCGTCTTGCAACAAGATTCAGACCGTAAACGGGGTACTTTTTTCCGCCAGTAGGGAAAACTTCCTTAACTGATATGATTCCCATTGCTCCAAATTGCCAATATTTTAATGGGTTTGAAATTGGAGTTATTGTTTCTTTATTCTCTTTAATCCTGTATGCATACCCCAAGCTCAAAAAAGGCAAGTTCAGACCTAAATTGGGGACTTTTATCGCAGAATTTGAGAAATGTGTCGCATCAATTCCTAGTACAATACTATTGTTCCCAAAAGTAAAACGATTTTCTAATCCCATTGTAATTCTAGCATTGATGTGCGTACTAATCGCTACTTGAAAAATATTGGTTTCACTATCATAAATTTTTGAATTATATGCTAGTCCAGCACCAAATTTAGCCGAAAAAGAATAAATCTTCCGTTTAATCAACGGTAAATTCATGAAGCCAAATATTCCGTAAAAATTTCCAATAACATCACGATTCCCAGCACTAGTTGCAAATGCTGTCACACCGAAAATTGGATAATTATATGCTTTTTGCCATTCTTTACGCCCTTTTGATTGAAACATGTAACTGACTTCAATGCCAACAGCATGCTGCTTGGCTAAATGCCCCATCACACTACTGTGAGCAGCTAAGAATCCACCTTTAGTTCTTACTTCAACCCAATGATCATGTTCAGTTGCTTGTCCAAAAACAAGTACAGATAACAAGATTCCAAATATAAATAATAGGTATTTCACAAGTGCAAATTTAATAAAAGGAACTTTACATTCATATAAATAGTACTTTTGAAATAAAAAAAATGGATTTTAGATTGGAAGCATTTGAACGTTTACTCAACATCATGGACGATTTAAGAGCTAAATGTCCTTGGGATAAAAAACAAACATTGGAATCTTTGCGTCATCTTACGATCGAGGAAACCTACGAATTAACAGATGCAATTCTGGAAAATGATTTGAAAGAACTCGAAGGAGAGATTGGTGATCTGTTCCTCCACATGGTTTTCTATTGTAAAATTGGAAGCGAAAAAGGAGCTTTCGATGTTACCTCTGTATTGAATGCTATTTGTGATAAATTAGTTTACAGACACCCACACATATACAGTGATACAGTTGCAGAAACTGAAGATGAAGTAAAAGCAAATTGGGAAAAACTAAAGCTCAAAGAAGTTGGAAATGAGAAGAAAACAGTCCTCTCTGGTGTACCAAAATCACTTCCTTCTGTTGTGAAAGCAGCTCGAATTCAAGAGAAAGTAAAAGGAGTTGGTTTTGAATGGAGTGACAAAAAAGACGTTTGGGCGAAAGTAAAAGAAGAATTAGAAGAGCTGGAAGTCGAAGTAGAATCAGGTGCTTCAAAAGAGAGAATTGAAGATGAATTTGGAGACGTTCTATTCTCATTAATTAATTATGCACGATTCATTGGTGTAAACCCTGAAAACGCACTTTCTAAAACCAATATCAAATTTATTAAACGTTTTACATTGATGGAGGAAATGATGCATAAAGAAGAGGTTAGCCTAACTGAATCTCCTCTCGAAGTAATGGATATTTATTGGGAAAAAGCAAAAGAGCGATTAAAAAGATAAAATACATATTCACTACACTTTTCCATTTCAATTCATCAAAAGTTCAACGGTAAAATCAATAATTCATACCGTTTGAATACTTTAATGTTAAAAATCCTTAATTAATCATTCGTTTGTATTATCTTCACGCTTGAAAAATACTAGAAATACTTTTTTATGAAACTCATACTTGCAATTATAATCACACTATTTATTGGTCAATTCTCTTTTGCTCAAGACTTTACACTTAGGGGTTTTGTCTTTAACAAAATAGATGGTGAACCAATGCCTTTTGAAAAAGTACGCTTACTGCGTTCGGACAGCACAACAGTGACTGGTGCAATTACAGATGTCAATGGATATTATTCAATTTCAAAACTCAATAAAGGAGAATATATTTTAAAAGTGCAAAGCCAAGGCTACAAAACTTTGACGGCAAATATTTCAATCACTAAGAATGAAGGTATTATCAGTACAAATTTTGAATTAGAGAAATTGCAAAGTGTTTTAGACATGGAAGAAGTAGTCGTTAGTGCTGATTCTAAGCGTAAAACAACACAAGTTCTTATTTCTGAGATTAGAATGGATAAAAAAGGTTTAGAGAGGATACCTAGTGTTGGAGGTGAAAATGATATCGTAGGAGCTTTTGGTGTTACTCCTGGAGTTATTACAACAGGAGATCAAGGTGGACAAATGTACGTTCGTGGTGGTACTCCCATTCAAAATAAAATTCTTCTGGATGGTATAACGGTTTACAATCCTTTCCACTCAATTGGTTTCTTCTCCATTTTCGAGACAGAATTAATTCAAAATGCAAGTATTTTTACCGGTGGTTTTGATGCCAAATACGGCGGAAGAATTTCTTCTATCATGGATATTACCTACCGAGATGGAAATAGAAAGAAATTTGGAGGGAAAATATCTGCTTCTCCATTCTTAGCTAAATTAGTTCTTGAAGGTCCACTTTCTAAAGCGAAAAACGGAAAACCAAGTAACAGTTCTTTTGTTTTCTCTGCAAAGCATAGTTTATTGGACTACACTTCAAAATCGTTGTACAAACGAATAAATGACGGAGATGGTATGCCATTTAGCTTTACGGATATTTATGGGAAAATTACTTTTAAAAGTGATGGAGGTTCAAAATTCTCGGCATTTGGTTTTCATAACATCGATAAAGTCAATTATGGTGTAGCTGAAACTAACTGGGAGCAAAGTGGTGGTGGAATTAATTTCCTTCTCGTTCCGAGTAGTTCTCCCATCTTCATCAAAGGACATGTTAATGCCAGTAGTTTTTCTACAGAATTTACAGAATTTGTTTCAGCAACAGAATCTATTTACAGAGCAAGTTCAATCGGCGGTTTTGACTTAGGTTTTGATTTTATCTATTTCTTAAAGAACGAAAGTGAATTTGATTATGGAATTAACATTAGTGGTTTCAATACAAAATTTGAAACTTACAACGAAATAAAACAACGTATCACTCTTGATAATTTTACAACAGAAATTGGTGCTTATTTAAGTTACAAATTTGTTTCTCCAAGATGGGTTATACAACCAAGTTTTAGAACACAAGTTTATGCTTCATTGGGAACAATATCTCCAGAACCAAGATTAGGAATTAAATATAATGCTACAGAAAAATTAAGATTAAAAGTTTCTGGTGGTCGATTTTCTCAGAACTTCACTTCTGCATCTTCAGATAAAGATGTTGTTAATTTATTTAACGGCCTACTTTCTGCACCAACGAATGTTCAATCAAATTTTGTTACGCTATACCAAAATGAGAAACAACCTGAAAATGGACTTCAATATGCATGGCATGCTATCGCAGGTTTTGAATATGACTTAACAAAGAAAATATCCGTAAACATTGAAGGATACTATAAGTACTTCTCCCAATTAAGTAATATCAACCAAAACAAAATTTATCCAGACATAAATGCCTTCTCTCAAATTGATGATGTCTATAAAAAAGATTTCATTCTTGAAAATGGAGAATCTTATGGTGCTGATTTATTGGTTAAATACTCAGGTAATCGTTTATACCTTTGGGGTGTTTATTCTTATGGACATTCTATTCGTTGGGACGGAGACACAACCTATTTCCCTGTTTTTGATAGACGCCATAACATCAATCTAGTTGGAACGTATCTCTTCGGTAAGAAAAAGGACTTAGAAATAAGTGTACGCTGGAACTTTGGTTCTGGACTTCCTTTTACACCTACAGCAGGTTTTTACGAAGGCCAAACGTTCAACCAAGGTGTTAGTACTGATGTGACAACCACAAATCCAAACAGTGTTTCTACCTATTTAGGAACTTTCAACAGCGAAAGACTTCCTACTTATCATCGTTTAGACATTACGATTAAAAAGAAATTTATTTTCAAAAACAAAGACATTCTTGAACTGATTGCTTCTGTAACGAATGTTTACGACAGAAAGAATATCTTTTACGTAAATCGAATTACGAATGAGAAAATTTATCAATTCCCTATCTTACCGAGTTTCGGTTTAAGTTATAAATTCTAATTCATTGATCCAGTAATTTTTGTTCGGTATAATTCAAGCTCATATTATAAATTGAGGCTTATTTCATCTTTAATTATGTAATATTTACATATTAAATTACGTTTAATCAAATTACTATGAAATACATTTTACCAATAATCATACTTCTATTCTCTTGCTCTAAAGAAAAACGTTCTGATAATAAAGGAGAAAAAATGCAAGAATTCGTGATTGCGATTTCTGAATATGCACGTGGTATCAAATCCGATTTTATTATTATCCCACAGAATGGTGCCGAATTGGCATTCAATTACATGGATGAAAATGACGGTGAACACGCTCGTTATCTTGGCGCAATTGATGGAATTGGAATCGAAGAATTATTTTACAACGGAGATTATACACCCGATGAAGAACGCCTTTCCATGCTGCGAAAATTAAAAAATCATACTAAAATATTGGTTTCTGAATATGTTTCTAACAATGCAAATGTACCAGATGCTGTACAAAAGAATTTAGCTGAAGATTTTATCTGTTTTCCTCGTGCCCAGAATGATTACGATTACCTCTACATCCCTGACTCTGTTGTAAATGAGAATGCAAATGATATCAATAAATTAGCCGATGCTCAGAATTACTTATACTTGATTAGCACGGGAAACTACGCCACAAAACAAGATTTTATTCAAGCAGTTGCTGCAACAAATTTTGATGTTGTGATTATGGATTTATTCTTCGATGAAAATGAATTTACCATGACAGAAATTAATCAACTTAAAACAAAAGCCGACGGAGGAAAACGTTTGGTGATTTCGTACATGAATGTCGGCGCTGCTGAAAAATATCGATACTATTGGCAAGACGGTTGGAGAGTTGGTCACCCTGGATGGTTAAAAAAGAAATATGATGGCTACGATGATGAAATTTGGGTGAAATTCTGGAAAAAAGATTGGTCAGATATCATTTATGGTGATGCTAATTCTTACACAAAAAAAATAATCAATGCAGGATTTGATGGTGCATATTTGGACAATGTAGAAGCGTTTTATTTTTTGTATTTTGATTAGGCTCTTAGAATTTTAGAGTGTTGGAGTTTAAGTGGTTATTTTTAGGATTTCTTTTGTTTTTCCATTTGCAACTGCCTTTCTACCAATCACCAATCCAACACACCAATGTATATTTTCTTCGTCATGAACAATGAGAACATCTGATTTTTCTTCGATAGAAATGTGAGCATCCTTGATACAATCCGAAATTAACTTCGAACCCTTCATGCCTAACGGTTGAATTCTGTCACCAATCTTCCATTTTCTAAGTTTCAACTTACCTTTAATTTTAGAAAAATCGAGATAGATTTCTGTTTTATTAAATTCTTTAGGCAAAACATTTACTGTTTCAACCAATAATACTGGTTTACTCGCTACTTTTCTTTCTGTCAAAAATAGAAACTCATCTTTTTGTTTTACTATGGCAGAATATTTTGGGTGATTTTGAAGTAGAATTCGTTTTCCATTCTCCGAATGAGCAATTTGTGTCAATTCATCTTTTAACTCAATCGGCTGATTGAGTTGTCGGAAGAATTCAACTTTTTCAAGATCATTCCAATTTAAAAAGGATTCAATTTTTAATCGTTTATTCTCATTTGTTTCACGAAGAACAATTGAGATAGAATTTTCCAATTCTTGCTGACTCTCTTGCATTACTTTCACAAGAATCAACACACTTTCATTTAAATGAGGAACTTGATGATTTAATAAAGGTATAATGACATTTCTAAGAAAATTTCTTCGGTATTTATTCGTTGAATTTGACTTGTCTTCTCTCCAAATTAGATGTTGATAAAGTGCATATTCTCGTAATTCATCTTTCGAAAAAGGCAATAATGGTCGAATAATTTGATGATTTTCTTCCAACATTGCAGCCAATCCCATTACACCAGATTTTCGAGCAAGATTGAGGAAAAAGGTTTCGATTTGATCATCTTGATGATGCGCAACTGCAATAAATGCATTTTTTTCTTTCGATAAAAAAGATTGAAACCAGTCGTATCGAACATTTCTTGCTAATTCTTGTAAATTTCCGCCGTCAATTAACTCTTTACCTAAATCAATGGTCTTAATGTGAAATGGAATATTTTTTTCTTGGCAGAACGACTGAACAAACAATGCATCTTTTTCAGAATCCTTACCTCGAAGTTGATAATTCACGTGCAAAGCTTCAATCTTGAATTTTAATTTGTGAAGAATTAAGATTAAAACGATAGAATCCAATCCTCCACTACACCCCACAAAAATAGTTGCGTTTTTAAAATCAGACCATCTTTTCCTAATATGTTCTTCTATTCTATGCATTCATTTGGTCTAAAATGCCTTTTACTTTCACATTACACTCCTTGAATTCACTTCCAGCATTGGCATTGATGGTGATCGCACCCCCCACTGGACATGAAAGATATTTTTCTTTCGCATTATAAATTAATGACCGTATTACAACATTAAAATCAAAATCACCGTTTGGGGAGATATAACCAATAGAACCTGAATAAATTCCTCGTTGGAAAGCTTCGTGTTTCTCAATAAGTAGCATTGCACTGATTTTTGGAGCACCAGTCATCGACCCCATTGGAAAAGTTGCTCGAAGAATATCAGAGAATAAAATCTCATCATCTACACGACAAGAAATGGTTGAAATCATTTGATGAACAGTTTCGAAAGAATAAATCCCCATGAGTTCGTCCACTTTTACAGATTTTTTTTGGGCTATTCTCGATAAATCATTCCGCACCAAATCTACAATCATCACATTCTCTGCTTGTTCTTTCAAATCATTTTTCAATTCCACTTTCATACGTTCATCCTCTTCCCTATTCTTTCCACGTTTACGTGTCCCTTTAATCGGCGAAGACTTAATCACATTTTCTTTTTTATTCAAATACAATTCTGGTGAACCGCTGAAAATGGAAAATTCTTCTGCTCTAAAATAAGTTGAATAAGGTGCTTTTGTAATTTGATTCAATTTAAAATAAACATCCAATGGATTTGTTAATTCCACATTCTCGGCATAAAATTCTTGGCAATAATTTACTTCGTATATATTCCCTTGTTGAATCTCTTCTTTAAGTTGATTGACGTTTTTAACATAATCATCAAAAGAAATTCGATTTTTAAATTCAATATTTAGTGGAGGATATTTTTTTTGATTGCTTTCCTTGAGGAATGACTGAACCAATTGAATATTCTCTAAACACTCTTCACCAGAAATAAATTCATACAGGTCTTCGTTAAATTTCACAACATTTTTTGCTACCCAAAGAATGGCTTTTGGAAACTTCAGTTTGTTCAAATTCTTTGAATGCAAGAGTTCAATATCATTTTTCAAATCATAGCTCAATGCCACAAATATGTACTTCCCCTTGTGTTTATCAATGAAATTTTGAATAGCATCAAGTGAGTTTGCAGAGTTCACGAATAAAGAATCAACTGATTCAAAAGCTAAAATTGCTTTTCCATTGTTGGAATTGAGATATGTAACATATTTTTCTTGCACGAACAAATGTAAATATATTTTACGTGCCGTGGAATTATACACGAGAAACAAATTCTGTTTTTTTGTCAGTACAAAATTGAATAACATGAAAAAACGTCAGTAGAACCCGTCTTCAAATGACTATACGTCAGTATTTTAAGACTGGTATAAGCTTTGAAAAAGGAAAGTCGATATTAAAAATAAGTTTAACTAAAAAAAGAAAAAAACGATGACACTTGTAAGATTTCAAAACCAATTACCTGATTTACTTGACAGACTCTTCAATTCTGAAGTTGAACGTTGGAACACAAATCATTTTTCAAAGACAAACACAACATTACCTTCGGTAAACATTAAAGAAACTGAAGACAGTTTTGAAGTAGAAGTTGCAGCACCAGGTTTCAATAAAACAGATTTTAACATTGAATTAAACAATGATATTCTGACGATATCTTCGGAAAAAAGAATGAGTGAGAATGAATCTGATGGAGAAAATGTAACTCGAAGAGAATTTAGCTATCAATCTTTCACTCGTTCGTTCACATTACCTGAATTGGTAGAGGATGAAAAAATTTCTGCAACATATGAGAATGGTATTCTATCGATTACTATTCCAAAGAAAGAAGAAGCGAAGCCAAAACCAATTAAACAAATTGAGATTTTATAATTGGAAAGCATTTCTCATTAGAATTAGAATAGCCATTTATTAAAAATAGATGGCTATTTTATTGTAAACCGAATAAAAAAAAGTACATTATAAAATGGAATTTAAAGATTATTATAAAATATTGGGCGTTAACAAATCTGCAACTGAAGCTGAAATAAAAAAAGCTTACCGGAAACTTGCACGAAAACACCATCCTGACTTAAATAAGGGGGATAAAAGATCTAGTGAAAAATTTAAGGAAATAAATGAAGCGAACGAAGTCTTAAGTAATCCTGAAAATCGTAAAAAATATGACAAATACGGGAAAGATTGGAAACATGCTGAAGAATTTGAAAAAGCTCAAAAACATCAAAGATCTTCGCAGGGCAATCATCAACAATATAATTCCCACAGTAATTTCGATGAAAGTGATTTCTCTGATTATTTCAGCTCTATGTTTGGCGGAATGGGTGGACAAAGACAATCTCGCGGGCAATTTAAAGGGAGAGATTACAATACGGTCTTGACACTGAATTTATCGGATATTTTAGAAACACAAAAGCAAACATTGTCCTTAAATGGAAAGAAAATTCGTTTAAACATACCTGCTGGTGTAGAAAATAACCAAACGATAAAAATAAAAAATCACGGCGAAAAAATAGAAGGTGGAATAAATGGAGATTTATACATCCAATTCAATATTAAAAATGATACTTCTTTCAAACGTGACAAAAGTCATTTATACAAAAACGTATCTCTTGATTTGTACACTGCAGTTTTGGGTGGTAACATTACAATTTCAACCATAGACGGCAAGAAAGTGAAATTAAAAGTAAGACCAGGCACTCAAAATGGTGAAAAAGTGAAATTAACAGGAAAAGGAATGCCTGTTTACAAGAAAGAAGGGGGATTTGGTAATTTATACGTTACTTATAAAATTGAAATCCCAAAAAACTTAACAGCTAAGGAAAAAGAATTATTTACTGAATTATCAAAATTGAGATAAGATGAAAACGATATCAACAAAACAGATTTGTGTTCACTATAACATTCCAACTTCATTCATTGATTCATTGGTGGAATATGAATTAATAGAAGTTATAATCATTGATTCTACACCTCATATAACGGCCGAAGAAATAGAGCGCGTAGAACGATTAATGCGTATGCATTTTGATTTGAATGTAAACTTTGAAGGAATAGACATTATTAATAATTTATTGAATCAAGTGGATGAATTGCAAGAAAAAATTCACACCTTGCAGAATAAATTGGATATTTACGAATAGAATCTGAACATTAAAATATGCTGTATCGGTTTTTAAAAATATTGATTGGGTTTGGCATTCGTCTTTACTACAAGAAAATTCAAGTGAACCACATTGAGAACTTACACCATGACGGTCCTCGAATTCTTATTGCAAATCACCCCAACACTCTAATGGATGCATGGATTCTTGGTCAAATTTGTAAAGAACCTATTCACTTCATGACAAAAGGAACTTTTTTTAGCACAAAATTAAAATCCGTTTTTCTACGGTCACTGGGTTTGATTCCGATTAATCGGGCAACAGAATCTATAACCAAAGGGGTTGACAATAAAAGTTCTTTTGAAAGTTGCTTTCAATTATTAGAAGAAGGAAAAACGTTAGTTATCTTCCCTGAAGGCAATAGTTTTCCAGAAAGAGTTCTTCGGCAATTAAAAACAGGTTCAGCTAGAATCGCTTTAGAAGCAGAATTAAGACATCAAGGAGAATTGAACTTAAAAATCATTCCAATAGGGTTGATTTATTTACAACCTGAAAAATTTAGAAGTTCTGTTGTGGCAAATATTGGACCCCCCATCGATCACTTGCATTATCTTGGAGATTTTGAATTGGACAATGGAAGAGCCTCCAAAAAATTAACGAAAGACTTTAAATATTCTATCGAAAACCTACTCATTGGATCTCATGCTGTTGAATTTGAAGGATTAGCAGATAATGTAGTTAAAATCCTTTCTTCAAGATACATTGAATCTGAGCTAAAAGGAGTTGAAAAAGACGTTTATTTATTCAAAGAAGTCTATGACAGAATCAATACCATATTAGTGGCTAGCCCAACACGAATGAAACGTATTGAATATGTGTACGACAAGATTAATTTACAATTAAAACAGTTGGAGGTTCAACCCGACTTTTTGGACAGAGACTATCGCCCTATGATGTTTTATCGACAGATGATTCAATCGACTATTTTAATATTTTTGGGTTTACCTCTTTTTATTTATGGTTTTATTCACAGTATTTTACCTTTCAAATTAACCGACATTTTAGTTCCAAAAATTGTAAAGGACATTGAATATTACGCACCAGTTGCTGTTCTTCTTAGTTTGGTTTTCTATCCTCTGAATTATGTTGGATTTCTATACCTCACAGACTATTTTCTTCAACTTTCATTTTGGGAAGAGGTTATTTACTTCATCTCACTGCCATTGGTGGGAATGTTTGCCTACTACTATTATTACTACGTAAAACATGTTGCACTGAAAGCACATTTCATTTACATGATGAATAATGAAGAAGATAAAGTAAAATCACTTCAGAATGACAGAGAAATGTTGCGAAAACTTATTTTTGAAGATTAGTAAGTCACCGTCTGGCGTTTAAAATTTTCTTTAAATATATTCAATTGATAGTAGATATCAATCATTTTAACTTGTGCTTTGATCCATTCTTGCTCTCTAAAATTCACCAAGAATAAGGAACTTTCTCCGACATTAAAAAGAGCATATTCAGCATTGAAGAGCATTTCATAATTCTCTAGGGCATTTTCAAATTGTTGGACTTGAACTTCAAAACTTTCGATAGAATTATATGCTGCACTCAGTTTGTAATTCAATTTTGCGTTTAAATTTACCGTTTGACTTTGCTTTTCTTGTATTTTCAGAGATGCTAATTTCAAGTCTCCCCTGTCTTTCCGTGTAAATATTGGGTAAGAAACTCCCGCACTCCAATAATAATTATCTAAAGTAAAATCTCCCATAACATTACTATTTATTGGTGTACTAAGGAGGTTATACTTTAATTGCACTGTAGGTTTTAATCCTTCTTTTTTTAATCTGTACTGAATTTTAGCGATATCAATTCCGTTTTTATAATAAGCCATTTCAGGATGATTCTCCACCAAACTATCGATGCGATTTGTAAAACTCAATCTTGAAGTCATATGAAAAAGATTTGAAGCATCTGGCATCAGGTGATCTTCTAGTACCAACGGAACATAACCTTCGAGCCATAAGAAACTTTCCAAATACGCTTTCTTATTTAACACATCGAGTTTTGCTTGCTCCAAGTCCAATAATCTATTCTGCAGTTGAATTTTTGCTTTCAGAGTATCCACAAAAGCCTTGTCTCCAAGTTCTGCACTTTGAATAACAGACCTCAATCTAAAAGATGCTGTTTCTTTTCCTCTTTCATACACATTCACTTTTTCAACAGCTTTAAACCAGTCCCAATAGGCAATACTTGCATCATACAGCAATTGATTGAGCATTAATTTTCGTTCAATATCCGTAGAATTTATGTAAATTTTAGCTTGTTTTAAATCTGCCCTTCTTTTATCCATAAACAGTCCATTCCCTAAATTGAGTGTCACACCAGCGTACCATAAGCCATCATTTGGAACTCTAGCTTCAGGGTTCAAGAAAACTCCCTCATTGTCCCCGTATCCTCCCTGTACAGTAATTCCAAACCAAGTTGGCACCTTCAATCCTGCATCTAAATGGCTGTAATATTTTTTACCCTCAAAATATTTTTGACGAATATTTCCAGCTAACTTTGGATCAAACCCACCTTTTGACTTTAATAAATTAGCTTCACCTTTTTGCAAAGCGATCGAAGATTGAAAAGCAATTGGATGATGCTCTTTTACTAAAGAGATGTATTCTTCATATTTAAAGAGAGTTAATGAATCTTGTGCAAAAGAAGCATTAAACCAAAGAAGCAATACAAATGTAAAAATAAAATACCTCATTATTTTTTTGATTTAACATTCTCAACATCATTTTTATAAAAATCTGGTGGGAATCCGTTGACATTTCGCCACATTTCATACCAAATTGAGACATCATTCAATAGTAGCATTGCATTTGTTCCGCCACCAAAACGCAGTGCATCTGGCCATTCACTATCATTATCATCAGGCTTAACAAGCAAGCGGAATTTACCATTTGGGCTAATGAATTGATCAATGGCATACACCTCACCCCCGTATGTACCATGACTAACATTTGGCCAACCAGAAAAAACAATTGCAGGCCAACCATCAAATTGAATTCGAACCTTCTGCCCTCTTTGAATCAAGGGTAAATCAATTGGTTTAATATAAATTTCTACGGCTAAATCATATTGAGATGGCATTAATGTTAAAATTTCACTCCCTGCCTTAACCGTTTCTCCTGTTCCACCATGTTTTAATTTTGTAACATAGCCCGACTGAGGTGCAAATACATAATGAAACCCTGCCCTCATTTCGTAATTACTCAATTGATTTTCTAATTTATTCAATGTGGATTCTGCATCAATTTGTTCGTTTAAAGCAGACAATTTCATGGAAAGAATTTTATTGTAATCTGATTCAAACTTTACTTGAACATTAGAAATTTCAATTTTTAGATTAATCAAATTCGTTTTACTATTCAACCAGATATTTTCATGTTTCACTTTATAACTTTCCACTTGTTGCTTTTTCATTCGCTTGGTTTCTAAATCAGTTAATGATTTAAGCCCCATTCGATATAAACTATCCGTCCTTTTCAATTGATAATCAGCAATTTTTAAATGTATTTTTGAAGTCTCAAATGCAATACTGTCACTTTGCATTTTTAATTCGGCCTGTTTCAACTTAATTTTCGATTGGTTCAATTTTAAATCTCTCTGCTCCACTAGAATTTTCAATTGTTCATCATAATTTTTCACTTTATCATCGTAGTTAACAATGGATTCTTTCTTTAAATTGACTTGATTTCCCGTCCTCTCCAGAAGGTTCTCATCAAAGTAAGCATCTTTAATTTCAGTTATTTTCAATAATGTATCTCCCTCCTGTACTAAATCACCTTCTTTTACAAACCATTTTTGAATTCTCCCATCCATAATGGTCGTTACTTTTTGAGGCCGATGGTTAGGAGTTAAAGTTGTAACATTCCCAGTAGTTCTAATATTTTGTGTCCACGGGAGAAATAAAAATAAAAAGAGTACGACAAAGCAAATGATAAAGATTCTTTTTAATCGTTTGTTTGAATTTTTAGCTTCTACTTTCTTTATTGTAGAATACTGACCTACATATTTTGTATTCTGTATCATATTCTGCAAGATTATTTTTCTATTGTTTCGATTAAAATTCCATTTGACATTGTAAATACTCTGTCAACTTTCGGTATTAACCGAACATCTTTAGACACTACAACTAATGTCCATGGATTATCTTTGTGAGTTAAAAAATCTATAATCAAGCGACCCTCATCTTCAGCAAATGATGAAAAAGTATCTTTAATCAGTAAAAGCCTAGGTCGATCGACAATACTACGTGCAAGAATTATCTTATCTACAATTCCTTTTGAGAACTGTTTTCCTTGTGGGAATATTTTCGTGTCAAAGCCGTTGGGTAAAGAATAAATGAAATCGGATAATCCTAAATTTTCAACCGCCCACTGAACATTTTCAAAAGCAGCATTCTCTCTTCCCATCGTAATATTTTCAAGGAGCGTTCCTTCAAAAAGCAATTCATCCATTAAACAATCCCCAATAATTGAACGTAGAAAATTTGGGTTCAGATTATTGACCGGCATTTTATTCAAGACAACATTCCCTTGTTGAACCTTATACAATCCAGCTAAAACAAAAAGTAAAGTTGTCTTTCCAGAATCCACTTCACCGGAAATCATTACCCGTTCTGAAGGTTTCAAATGCATCGACACTTTATCTAAAATACTTTTGTTGCTTCCAGGATAATGAAAAGTCACTTGATTTAATTCTACTTCCATCCCTCCTTGATTTTCGTCTAGGTGAGAAAGAATATTTATTCCAGACTCTGATTCTAGTTCTAAATCCGTTACCTGTCCTACTTTCTCAATTGAAGTCAATAAGTCATAAACAGTTTCTAAACTTAGAATTAGCTTTTCAACGGAAGAAAGAATCATTAAAATAATAATTTCAGCAGCAACAAATTGACCGATGTTCATTTGTTGATTAATAACTAGCAAACTTCCAACAATAAGTAGACCTGACGCTACAAAGACTTTAAAAACAATTAAAAGAATGTATTGTTGTACAAGAACTTTGAAGTGCATTTCTCTGGCTTCGACGTATTCCCCTGTTAATTTATCAACTTTATTCAAGGGCAAATCAGTTATACCCGCTAATTTAAAACTGATATTTGTTCGCGCTAATTCTTGCAACCAATGTGCAACATTGTATTTACTTTTCGACTCTTTTAAACTCGTTTCTAAACCTTTTTTATAGGTCAATTTAAAGATAAACAGAACAAGAATAATCAAGATCAGGCTAAAAACAATAAAGAAAGGATGGTACAATGAAAGTAAGAGTAATCCAAAAACAGTTTGAATGGATGCTGTCGAAAAATCAATCAACAACTTCGTTAAGCCCTTTTGAATAGAAATAACATCAAAAAAACGATTCATCAATTCTGGAGCATATTTATTATACAGTTCCTCCAATTTAATTCTAGAGGTTCGGTAAGCAAAATCAAATGCAGCTCTTGTAAATATCTTCTGCTGTAAATTCTCGGTTATTCTTAATTGGGCAACTTGCAGAATTCCCGACAAAACGAGTCCCAAAATAACAAACAAAATTAAAACAACCCAAGATGTACTAATTTGTCCCCCTTGTATAAGGTTGATAATTGCTTGTATTCCTAAAGGAAGTGACAACATTATAAACCCTGCAAATATTGAATAGATATACACATTTCTAATCTCTTCTTTATCTGGTTTTATCAGAATAAGAAACCTTTTCCCTGGTGTCATAGTCGAATTATTTCCCGTACTCATTTTCTATATTATGTTTACAAATAAAATACATATTCATTTTTATACTTACAAATATAATAGTATTACTATCGATTTAATAATTATTACTATCTTTTTTTGTCTTTTTAACAAAAAAAAGACTAACTTCCTTTCTTTTTTCAAGTATAAATTAATTAAAATTTCTTTCCTTTCAATTATTTTATTCTAATAAAGGTAAGGGATCATGAGTTTTTTCAGCCTCAATAATCTCCAAAGTTCTTTCTAAGATTCTGATATCAACCTTCTTTTTAATTTATAATCTGGTATAAAATTACTCTTATAACCAAATTCTATCAAGTCCATTTTCGCTATCCCTGTTGCTAGCGGACAAGAATATTACTCATTGATAATGACATTTATTTACGTCTGGATTAACAAGTTTAAAAATCACATAAAACCACTAAACAACTGATTTGCTTAATTATTCTACAACCAACCCAATTTTACCTGTCATTTTATAGATCTCAAGATAGGTCTCCATCTTATTAAAGAGGTTTTCATAATGTTGAATCATGGTATTCTCATAATTATTTTGAATTGTCATTAAATCGATGGAATTAATTGATCCAATTTTAAACCGTTTTTCAGCCAATTCAAATGATTTTTGGGCGTAAACCATGTTTTCTTGAGAAATCTCAACCAATTGAGAACGAACCTTATACAAATCAATCATATTCTCCAACGTGCTTTCTAATGTTTTCTGCATGCTCTCAACATTTAACTGAGCAATTTCTTCTTGAATTTTAGAGACCTCGATTGCTCTTTTATTCTTCCAATTATTAAACAATGTATATTGTATATTCAAATTACCATAATACGTTATTGTATTGGTTTCTGCATCAAATGTATTGTTTTTTATTTCTCTAATATTCGACCAATTTGGGCTCAAACCTCCCTGAAAGCTTAAAACAGGATAGAGAAATGACCGTCTAAAAGCAGTATTCGTTTTTTGCAATTCGAGGTTAATGTATTGATTCTTCAAATTCTGATTATTATCAACCATTTCATTTTTTGCTTCATCAAAATTCATTTCATTGATTTGTAAATCAATTTTATCGGTCAAAAGATACCCCTCCTTAATCAAAGTTGTATCATTCATTAAAACCGCCAAGTTCCGAATAGAATTTTCATACGATATATCTTGCATTAAAAAATTTGTACTATCTGTTAAGTACTGGTTTTTAAACTGCAACAATTCCAACGAAGTTGATGTGCTGTATTTTTCTTTCAGCTCATAATACCTCATTCGTTCACTTGAAATCTGAAGTACCGATTGAAACAAATCCCTGCGCACTTTTTGCAAATCGGCTGTGTAATACGCCTTCAAGACGTCTTGCGTCGTGGTTTCAATAACTGCCATCGAATTTGCTCCACTTTGCTCTTCCAATTGTTGTAAGCGTTGTTTTGAAATCTTCACGGCAAAACCACTGAATAAATTCCAATTTAAATTTAACGCTGGTGCAATGCTTTGGGAGAGAATAATTCCAGGTGTAAACGTAAATGGATTATTCGTATTATCCTGAATCCCATTATTCTGCGCAACAGATAAAGTCACCGTTGGAAAAAGTCCAGCTTCTGACCATTTATTGTTTTTCTCGCTGATTTCTTTTTGTTTTTCTGCTATTTGAATTTGGTAATTATTCTCTAAAGCAATAAAAACTGCTTCTTTTGCCGACAATTGATGTTGCGAGAATGCATTATTATGTGCAAAAAACACCCCAACGATAAGAAATAGTATATTCGTTTTCATTTTAAAATTCGTGTTTATTCTGTTCTAATCGAATCGCTGGTTCGACCAGATGAGGATCAATATTTTTCGTTCCGGAGAACACTCTGTGGTTAAATCGTTTCACTCCGTTCCAGAAGAGAATTGCAGAAGGATAGAAAAACAGGATAAATAACGTTCCAATCAAGACCCCAAAAGCAATTGAAACTGCCATAGGTATAAGGAACTGAGCTTGCATGCTTTTCTCTGAGATAATCGGCAACAATCCTGCTACAGTAGTTAACGAAGTTAAAATAATGGGTCTAAATCGTGATGTTGCTGCTTCCATTGCAGCTTTTTTTATGGTGAATCCTTCCAAAAGCAATTGATTGTATCGGTCGAGGAATACAATCGCATCATTCACCAGAACTCCTGTCAATGCAATCATCCCAAAAACACTTAGAATAGAAACTGGAATCCCTACAAGCCCATGTCCAAATATTGCCCCTGCTATACCTGCAGGGATGACTAGCATGATTAAAAAAGCACTGCTTAAACTATTAAAATGCAATGTTAAAACGATAAACATTATTGCAATTCCAATCGTTCCCATAGCCTTCATGGAACCTCCTGTTTTCTCACTTCGCTCAGCTTGTCCAAGTCTTTTTAACTGAACATCTGGGAAAGTTTGGGTGATTTTCGGAAACAATTTTGCAGCAATCGTGTCATTGACCAACTTTACTTTATCCGGGTCTGTACATTCTGCATCAATTCGTATAATTCTTTGTCCATCTTTTCTTCTCAAATTTTCTGGTGCTCGTCCAATGCTAAAGTCGCAGATTTCTTTCAGTGGTATAGCGTGACCTTGCGGCGATTTAATCTTCATTGATTCTAGATCCATCAAAGAATTACGATCTTCAACAGGATAGCGCACCCAAACTCTCACTTCGTCTGTACCAATAATAACACGCTGTGCTTCTTGCCCAAAAAAACCAGCTCGAACTTGTCTTAACACATCACGTTTTGAAACACCTAGTATATCTGCCTCTGGTCGCATCGTTAAATAAACTTCATTCTTACCTGGAGGCATGTTGTCTTTGATATTAAAAACTCCATCCATTTTAGACAATTCACTTTTAAACATTTTTCGTGCTTCCATAAGACTCACATCGTTGTGAGATGTCATTCCTACTTCAATTTCTTTTCCAAAACGATTAAACCCGCCAACATAGGTGTTTTGAGCTAATTTACCATTATTCGTTGCGTTAATTCTGCGGACAATTCTATTCATCAATGTATCCACTGGAGTTGTAGTTTGTTCTCCATCGAAAAATACTTGCACCATAGACGCATGATTACCAAATTGCCCAATATTCATTGCAAAACCGATGTTACTCGAGAAATAAGTCAACAAAGAATCCCCTGTTTCTTGAATAATTCGGTCATTTTCTTCGAAAAGAATACGTGATGCTTCTTCTACAAACTGTTTGGATTTCATTTTACTATCCCCTGGTTTGTACACTGCTTCTATCGTAAAAAAATCAGGCTGAATATCAGGAAAGAATGTTGTTTGTATGGTTCCATTCACCGTAAGGATAATTATTCCTACTGTAAAAAACATCGGCATAAAGAACCCCAAACGGAACCATTTTCTTTTCGTTCCTACAATATTTTCAACTGCGACATTGAACCAATTATCACGCACATATTTAATTCCTTTATCTGCGCCACCCAAGACTTTCTCTTCCATTGGTGATTTAGAAAAACCACCGAAGAATAAAAGAGCCCCTAGAATAATCAATCCAAAAGGAAATAGAATTAATCCCAAGCTTGATTCTTCGGGGAACAATCCTGCACCCAAATAAATAATAGCCAACCCGAATAACATCAAAAGGAAACCTTTACCGTAGGTAAGCGAATGTACTTTCTCTTCTGCCAAACCTCGTTTATGACCGAGATGAGATGGGAGAATAATAAAAGCTTCAAAAAGTGAAAATGCCAAACAAGCAATCACAACGAAGGCCATTTCTCGCATCATTTCCATTCCTTCGACAAATAACAGGATAGAAAATGCAACAATAGTGGTAATCACCGAAGAAAAAACAGAAGGCAAAACTTCCATTGTTCCATCCAACGCTGCTTGATGTGCATTTTTTCCTTTTTCATAATGAGTGAAAATATTCTCCGCAATCACAATTCCATCATCAACAAGAACACCCACAACGAGTATCATCCCAAAAAGAGAAATCATGTTGATTGACATTCCATACATGCTCCCGAGGATGAACATTCCTAAGAAAGAAAAAGGAATACCGAATGCCACCCAAGCAGAAAGTTTTAAATTCAAAAATAAGCCTAAGAATAGAAGAACGAGAATCAATCCCATCATTCCATTTCTAGTGAGTAAATCAATCCGTTGGTCTAACATCTCATTGAACTCATAGAAAATATTGAATTCAAATTCGGTGTGTTTTTGATTGAATTGTTCTTTATACTTGTATAATTCTTCGGTAATATTGGTAATATCTTGGTCAATCGTTTTTTCAATTTGAAAAGAAACTGAAGGCTTACCATTGTATCTTGCCTCCTGAGAACTTTCTGAGAACGCTAATTTTACATCCGCCACATCAGAAATAACAGTTTTGCTTCCTGTTGGCGTTGTACGGAGAATGATTGCTCCAATTTCTTCTTCTGACGTACCTCGACTGTTCGAACGAATGTTCATTTCTTCAACACCTCCACGAATAACACCTGTTGTAATATCAATGTTATTTGACCCAACGGCTAATGCTATTTCTTGTATGGAAATGTTGTAACGCAATAAATCTTGTTCACGAACATTGATGCTAATTTCCTTTTCGGGGAAACCATTTTTAATAATTTGTGTAATTTCTTTTGTGTTCAATAAATCCCGTTCAACTTGAAGCGCTAAATCGGTCAATTCTGTGATCGGTGTATCATTATTTTTTGCAGACACTCCTACAAATGCGACAACAGAAGCCATTCCTCCAGACTTTTGTTTATTGACAATTGGTCGTTCTGCCCCCGCAGGAAAAGAATTGATTGAATTTACTGCATTTTTCACATCACTCAACAATTCATCGATGTCTGTATCAACGTAGGCTTTGACAACAACTTGTGCAAAATTCTCAGAAGAAGTCGAGTTTATCTCCTCGATTCCATCCAATCCTTTGATGGATTGTTCAACCTTAATTGTGACACCATCCTCCATTTCTGTAGGAGAAGCACCAGGGTAAAAAACAGAAACGGTAATCCGAGTCGGTTCTAACTCAGGAAAGAATGACCTTTTCATCGTGAAAAGCGAAAACAAACCGAACATCAAAACAAGAACGATGGCAGCATTTCCCCATACCGGGTGATTGATAAAAAACTGAATGATTTTTCTCATAACAACAAATTATCGGTTAATTCCTTCATATTTAACTTCACTATCTTGTTCCTCTACTTGTTCAAGAACAACAAAAGTCCCTTCTTTCAGACCAGACACAAAAACAGAATCCGGTTTTGCTCCAATGACCTGAATTGGAATTGAAATCAACTCCCCCTCCTTCACTACTTTTACTTCACCATTCTTAACAGCCGTTCGAGGGATTGTCATGCTCATTTCGTTTGACGTTCTGTCAATTGTAACATTAACAAACATTCCATTGTACACTTCTTTATCTTTTAACGGTTTCACGGAATAATAAACATCTGCAGATTGCGTTTTTTGATTCACGACATTGGAAATTCGAATAATTTTCCCTGTAGCTACTAATTCTCCAGAAGATGTTGTAAAATTTGCCGAACTCTTTTTCTTATACTCCTCTACTAACCTCATAGCGATAGGCACCTTCACTTCATAATTACCTGTCTTTATAATTTTTGCAACTTGAGCTCCTGGATTCACAATCGAACCCGGTTCAGAATAAACCTCGATAACAGAACCGTTGAAAGGAGCAATCCATAAATACTTATCCATTCGAGCCTCTAAACTACTGAGGTTAAAATATTCTGTATATATATTTCGACTGGTCAAAAATAGACGTTCTTTCTCCGTTTTTGCTTTAGGTAATGTTGGTAGTATGTTTGCAGGATTAAGACCTTCAAGAAACTTCAACCATTTGTCTTTCTCCAACGGGAAATCCATCTCAATATCGGGCATAAGATTTAAAACAAGATTTGCCAAAGCAGATTTTCGAGCACTTAAAGTATAAAAGGCTTCCTCGTTATTAATTCTATAGAGAATTTGACCTTTTCTGAAATTCACTCCAGGCTTCATTGTTAAGTTCCCCTTTTCTAACTTCCCTTGTACTTCAAAAGAAACGAGCAATTCAGTATGAGGTGAAATTTGCCCGTAAGAAATCAATGAAATTGTTTTCATGGTGTTTTTCACCTTTGACGTTGGAACGTAAACCGTTTTATTTTCTTCTTTAGTTCCTTCTTCGTTCATTTTCTTGTTTCTATTTAGAACAAGATATGCCCCTCCTGTAAACACAAGAAAAATAATAAACAGAATAATTTGACTTCTTTTCATAATCGGATTTTGATAGAATAAAAGTAACTATTTTCAAATAGAAAATATGTAGAAAATGATAACGAGTCGTGAGTAATGTTAAAAGGTTTAAGGAAATGATTGTTGGTCTGAGAGATTTATGGAATAAAGGGGGGGATTCTTACTAAAAATGACCCCTATGTTAATAACTGTTGAAAAACATGTTAATAACCTAAAATGAGGGGCGTCATTTCGAACCTAAGAAGACGTTATTTTTGTAGTAAGCAATTCACACAACCTCAAAGAAATGTTTGGAACACTATTAAAAAAGAAAATCAGCAATGATACCCTAGCCAATGTATTCATTAATGGAATATTTAACTCTATTGATAATACTTTTCCGTTGGTTGCAGAATTCATTAATGAAGATCCTGCGTTTGTTCAATCACCCAATATAAACCCTAAAGATAATTATGAATTTTCATTGATTATTTTAGTAGGCAACATCTCTTATTTAGAATCTTCTTTCCCTCCTGAACAAGCTGACCAGTTAGAAGTAATTGTTTATGAGAAATTAGCGAGGATGTATGAAATGAATACTTATGAATTCAAAGAATTAATTCGAGATTATAAAACGTTCATTAATCGTTTGAACAGTCCGTCGAAGAATATGATTTACGGTATGTCGAAAGCCATTTTTGACAAGTACACGCTCTACAATCACCAAGATGAATATTTCAAAAGAATGCAAACACCTAACCCTTTATTCTTAAAAAGAATGGACAACATTGTAGAAAATTTTGTTTGGAATTGGGATTCTTTTTTCAAAAAGTACAAGTTAGAACATTAAATTCTAAAAAAAACTCAGCTCTGAAATATTCTTCTGGAAATAACAGCCTTTTTTATTGACACTGAGACCTTTGATGAAAATTATTTTGTATTTTTATCACGTAACCTTATCTCAGTATATGTCAAAAATAATCCTGTTAATTTCTTTCTTTTTAATTCAAACGTCTTGTTTTACTCAAAACTTCCAACAAGACTCTTCACAAATCGAAAAATTATTCACGGGAATTCTCATCGGAACCTCAAGAGATTCATCATTATTTGAGTTAAAGCAAGTAAAAACAAATAACAAGGACAACATTGGAATCTTAGAAATCTACGACTTTTATTTTGCGAAATTCCTAATGCAAAGTGTAGAAATGGACAGTGCAATTGTTATTTCACAGAATGCGTTAAAAAAATACAATCAGCTAGAAAACAGTGGTAATCAAATTAATTTTTTGAAAATCATCGCATCTTGTTACGCATACAACCAAGACTATCAACAAGGAATTATTTACTTCAAAAAAGCGTTGATTATTGCAGAAGAAACAAATCATCTTGAGCAAGCAGCGTACATCAACAATAACATCGCCAATTTGTTTTTTAGTTTGATGGATTTTGAATCGGCTTACAAATATAGCTCTGCATCCTTTTCATATTTAAAAAACCATCCGGAAAACCCCTATTACGCGAGTATTCTTGCTATACTAAGTATGGCAGAATCAAAAACACAATACAAAGAAAAAGCATATCATCACGCAACAGAAGCCCTAGAAATAGCTACAAAAACCAATAATATTCTTGCTTTAATTGTAGCCAATCATGCATTAGGAGATATTGAAGGAGAACAGAATAATTACAAAGAGGCAATCAAATGGTTTTCTAAATCTCTCGAAATTTCAGAGCAATACCACCAATTAAACCTCTCTTTACTCAATCATATCGGGTTACTACCTTGCTATATTGGTCTCGGAGAATATGAAGGAGCAATTTACCATGGAGAAGAAGCCCTAATTATTTCAAAAAAGACAGGGAATAAAAATGTTACTTATTCTCTGAAAAGAAAATTAGCTATGGCTTATCACAAATCGGGACAAGATGACAAAGCTTTTACGTTGATGCACGATGCACATGAAATATATAAAGCTACAACAAGCTTTGAAACACAAGAATCCATCAACGAAATTCTTATTAAATATGACACTGAAAAAAAAGAAAAAGAAATTCAAAAAAATAAAGTTAAATTAATGCACCAAGAAGTTGAATCAGGTCGATTTAGATTCATTATTGCTCTTCTCGTTTTTATTCTTCTTTTATTCTTCATCCTCTACCTCTTTATTCAACATAAAAACAAACGGAAACTTATTGATAAAGAAAATGAATTAGAAAAAGAAATTCTACGAGCTGTCATTGAAGGAGAAGAAAAAGAAAGAGAAAGATTATCTTCTGATTTGCACGATGGCATAGCGTCCACATTAACATCTATTCGCTTTAAAATGGAAAACAGTAAAGACGAACAATCAACTGAAATTATACAAATGATTCGTGATGCGCAAATTGATACACGACGAATTTCTCACAACCTCTCTCCTTTAAAAATTGAAAATGAAGGGATCCAAGGAGCAATGAAACAATTTGCCCAAGAGAACTCAAATGAGAGTACTAAAATTCATTTTTCTAACTTTTGTTCTGCAATACAGTTAAACAAAGATACTGAATTGATGATTTACCGTATCGTTCAAGAATTAGTTCAAAACTCTACGAAACATGGGAATGCAAAAAACATTGACATCCAATTTATGAGTTCAGAAAATGAATTTAATTGGTCCATTGAGGATGATGGAAAAGGTTTTAACGTAAAAGGTAAACCACTTGGTCAAGGGCTTCTCAGTATAAAAAATAGAATCGAAAGAATGAATGGCGATTTCAACATTGACTCAAGTTATCAAGGTACAATTGTTCAACTCTCCATTCCGTTTTAATTTGTTTATATTTGTTTCATGGATATTATTGTTGCAGATGATCACGGTTTAATCGGAGAAGGAATCATTTCTTTTTTTCAAGAGAATGCACCCGAATTTGAAGTATCGTTTGCCAAAAATAAATCTAAACTAATCTTTCTTTTAAAAGAGCAAACCTATGATTTAATCATCCAAGATGTTCAATTTGGCGAAGTAGATGCACGAGAAATCATTCAAGAAATAAAACTTATTCAACCCAACATAAAAATTGTTGCACTTTCTTCTCATGTGGATGCTTTTACAGTTAAATCTGTTCTTGCTACAGGCATTGATAGTTACGTTTCAAAGACAGCACCATTGGAAGAATTAATTCATGCCGTTCGAGAAACGTTGAATGGCAAAAAATATATTTCAAAAGACATTACGGAGAATATTGCGAATTCTTTTCTAACAGACGATAAAGAAAATACTAACATCAGACTTACGAACAGAGAAATTGAAGTCCTCGATGGTATTCAGAATGAATTATCAACCAAAGAAATTGCAGCGAAACTGTTTATCTCTGAAAAAACCGTTGAAGGATACCGCTCTAGCTTGTTAATGAAATTCCAAGTCAAAAATGTGGCAGGATTGATCAAAAAAGCCATTCTCCAAGGATTTGTAAAATAATTCAACCAAGGGAAAACCCTTGTATTCATTTCAGTAATTCCCCCATAATTTCACGCCATCCTCTAGCTTACCTTTGTATTAATTATTGATGCAAAAAGGAACACTATGAAAAAGAAAATCACATTACTGTGTCTTGTTATCGGAATGATGACATACACAAATAACTCTTCCGCACAAGCCTTCGGAGGCAAAGGAAGTAAACAATTTCAATTGGGTATTGGAATGACTCAACATGACACTTGGTATCCGACAAACGGGAAAGGACCAAAAGGACACGTAAAACCACTTGCAGGAGTTATTCAATTACAAATGGAATTTGGCATACATAAATACATAGGAATAGGAGTGAATCTCGGTGTTTCGTTTGCAAAAAATATAGATCGCTCCGGTCTGGGCTTAGGAGTGATACCTTATGCATACAATGATTACAGTGCATTCTGGAGTATTGCAATACCAATCGGGGTTCACTCTAATTTTCATTTTTATCAACTCATTGCTGACAAATCAGGCAAAAATATGCACGCTGATAAATTAGACATTTACGCAGGACTTTCATTTGGTAGTGGTCCAACATTCGCAATTGCTAAGAAAGCATATAAAAATTATGGAAATGATGTTGGTTACATGATTTATGGCGGCCCTCACGTTGGGGTTCGTTTCTTTCCAAAAGAGAAAATGGGTTTTTACCTTGAAGCAGGTTACGGTAAAGCATACTTGAATGGTGGTTTAGTTTTTAATCTTTAAAAATTTTCACTCATGAAAAAAATTCAATTAACATTGTCCGTAATCACATTGATTACAATTCACTTTAATTCTACGGCTCAATTCTTAGATAATCTTGGTAAAAGAGTCGAAAATAAAGTTGAAGAAACCATTACACGTAAAGCGGAAAATAAAGCTGCTGAACAAACAGAAGACGCAGTAGATGGTGTTTTTGATGCAGGGAAAAAGAAGAACAAGAAGAAATCTTCTTCCAGCGAAGAATTGAAAACACAATATATTTTCAGTTTTTCTGCAACCATTGTAGTCGAATCTAAAGAAGAAAATTCATCGAATACAATAAAGCAATCATACGGTGATGGATATATCCTCGCGATTATGAATGATAATAAAATGATCCAAGATTTTGAGGCTAAAAATATGATTGTTTTAGATGATAAAAACAAATCTGCTTCAGTGATGTCTATGCAATGGATGGAAAAAATGATGGAGTCTGTCACGAAAGAATCGAAGAGTGATAAAAATGCAACGATGGTCAAAACAGGGAAAACAAAAAAAATACTAGGATACACGTGTTATGAATACAACCTCACAAGTGATGATGGAAAAACTCAAATCTGGTTTGCTCCAAATGTTCCATTCGATTATAAAAACTACCTGAGTTCTATGTCCAAAACTTTTGGAGGAAAATCTAAAAACATTTCAAAAGGTGAAGGTTATGTTATGGAAATGACTTCGTACGATAAGCAAGGGAAAGAAACGATGCATATGTACGTAAAATCGGTGTCAGAAAAAATATTTAATATTAATCTTAATGATTACACCATCAATAAAATGATGTAAACATTCTTAAAATCAAGTAAAAATGAAAAAATCAAACACAAAACTTTTTTAAAAGTTTTCACATTAGCAACAATTACCTTAATTGCATTTTCTTCTTGTAGAAAAAATAGAACTTGCGTTTGTACGGACACTACATCAATTCCCTTCTCTAAAAAGAAAGATGCACAAAAAATTTGCGACAGTTATGAAGATTCATATTATCCTTCTTGTGAATTGTTGTAATTAAAAGCATTACCAACTACTATGAAAACCGTGATTCAACCAAGAATTACGGTTTTTTTTTAGATTTGCACAAACATTAAAATTACAGATGTAAATGGCAATTTATTTAGATAATGCAGCAACAACACCCATTGCTCCAGAAGTAGTTGAAGCAATGATTCCTGTTTTGAAGAATGATTTTGGAAATCCTTCCTCCACACATTCATTCGGACGTTCTGCAAAAGCTTTGATTGAAACATCTCGAAGAAGCATTGCTAAACACCTCAATTGTCAACCTTCTGAAATTATTTTTACTTCAGGAGGGACAGAAGCTGATAATCTAGCTCTTTATTCTTCTGTGAAAATGGGCGTAAAACATATCATTACTTCTCCGCTAGAGCATCATGCGATTGGTCATACAGCCGAAGCAATGGTAAAAGAATTTGGGGTTCGCGTTTCTTTGGTTAATATTGACAATAATGGAAATGTTGATTTAAAACATCTCGAAGAACTTTTACAAACGAATGATAAAACATTGGTTTCTTTGATGCACGCCAACAATGAAATTTCAACCTTACTTCCTTTGAAAAAAGTAAATGAATTGTGTCAAAAATACAATGCTCTCTTTCATTCCGACACTGTGCAAACCATGGGGCATTATAAATTTGATTTAGAGGATTTAAAATTGGATTTCTTAACCTGTGCTGCGCATAAATTTCACGGTCCGACAGGAATTGGTTTCCTATTTGCTCGGAATACAGTAAAGATTTCTTCCCTCATTCATGGCGGTTCACAAGAAAGAGGATTTAGAGGTGGGACAGAAAACATCTACGGATTGGTTGGTCTTGCGAAAGCAATGGATTTAGCTTATGAAGATGTTCAAAGTCACCAAAAACATGTGCAAGAGTTGAAAGATTATTTTATCTCAGAATTAAAATCTCATTTTGATGATATTGAATTCCATGGTGAAATAAATCCTGAAAAATCTCTCTACACTGTTTTAAATGTAAGTTTTCCGAAAACAGATAAGTCAAGCATGTTACTTTTCACTTTAGACATCAAAGGAGTTGCTTGCTCAGGCGGAAGTGCCTGTACCTCGGGGGCAAGTGTTGGTTCACATGTTTTAACAGCCATCAATGCTGACATGACGCGTCCTAATGCTCGTTTTTCATTCTCTCGTTACACAACAAAAGAAGAAATCGATTACGCTTTAGAGCAAATAAAAAGTGTTTACGCCACGACTTTAGCTTAAAAATTTGAAAGAAAGAAAACACATTCTCCTGATTAGTTCTTGGTACCCAAATCCTGAGAAACCTTTTTTGGGCAATTTTGTACAAAGACAGGCAGAATTATTAGCGAAAGAATACCAAATAACAGTTATCAATACAATTGGCAGCGACACGGTTAATAAACTAAAAACAATCGTTATTGAAAAGAATAACGTCACCGAAATTCAAGTGTTTTTTCCGAATGAAAAATCATTATTCAAAAAGAGAAAAATCCAGTTCAGTGCATTTGAATTAGGTCTTTCTAAGGTAAAGAACATTGATTTAATTATCGGAGAAATTGCTCTTCCTAAATCATGGCAGTTCATCCAAGCAAAGAAAAAATTGTGTTGCCCTTTGGTTTACATCGATCAAGGTTCTTATTATCGCCCAGAAATTAGAAACAATTGGAATTTCGTTGAAAAATTCTTGATTTGGAAGTTAAAAAGAAAGGTTGACGCAGTGATTGCTGTCAGTGATTTCCTAAAGAAAGACATGCAAGAAGTATTCAAGAAAGAAGAAATCAATGTGATTGGAAACCATATTGACACTAACTTATTCTCTCTTTCTTCGGACATCAAAAACGACAAAACACATTTTCTACACATTTCAACCTTGGATGAAAAAACGAAAAATCCTCAAGGAATGATAAATGCAATTGAAAAATTATCTTTTCTGACTGGAGAATTCAAATTTACGTTTGTATCAGATGAGAACGTTGAGAAATGGCAAAAAATCATACAAGAAAAAGGATTGGAAACTTATGTTGAGTTTATCGGACCTTTAGAATGGAACGAAACCGTTGCTCATTACCATAAAGCTGATGCGTTTGTATTGTTTTCTAATTATGAAACATTCTCCGTTGTTTTAGCAGAATCTTTTTCGACAGGCACGCCAGTGATCACAACATCTGTAGGAATCGCCAATGAACTCAATGAAGAACATGGTATCCTTGTAGAAAGTGAAATCGAACTTTGCGATGCAATGTACGCGATGATTCGTGGTGAAAAGAAGTTTGACAAAACACTCATTCGTTCTTTCGGTGAGCAATGTTCAGAACAAATTATTTTAGATCAATGGAAATCACTTTTAGCCCAATATGTTGACTAAAAAAGAGATTTTCGAAGCATTAGAGAGAGAAATTGAGCAAAAAAATAGCGTTCTCGCTCAAACATTTTCAGATTTGAATTCTGCAGTGACCGATGACTCAAAAAGCACAGCTGGTGACAAGCATGAAACAGGTCGAGCGATGGTTCATCTGGAACAAGAGAAATTATCTCAACAACTTAATATCCTCAATGAGTACCAAGAGACATTAGCAAAAATAAATCCCGAAGATAAACACGATAAAATTCAATTTGGGAGTTTAGTCAAAACAAATCGTGGGTGTTTTTTTTTCTCTGTTGGTATAGGTAAAATTACTATTGATAATGAAACTATTTTTTGCTTAACCATTACTACTCCAATAGGAAATGCTTTGGTTGGGAAAAAAGTAGGTGAGCCATCTCAATTCAATGGAGAAATAGAAATAATTTCAATAGAATAGAGAATTATTCATGTTTCAGGTGTAAATCTACTTGAGGAAAAGGAATTGTGATCCCATTCTCTTCGAATTTTTCACAAATAATCATCCGTATATCACTTTTAACTTTCTCTATTCTAAATATTTGTTCGCTACAAAACAAAATCCTAAAATCCAATGAAGAAGAACCAAAATTGATTAATCTAGCTTGAATCAAACTAGCTTTCAAAACATCTTTATGTTCTTTAGCACTTTGTTCAAGGATTTTAACGACAAGTTTAACATCTGAACCATAAGCAACACCTACATCAAAAGAAAAGATTGTTTTTTTCGCCTGATGACTCCAGTTAATTACCTTATTGGTTGTGATTAATGAATTGGGAATCAAAATACTGATATCTCTTCTTGACATCCCCTTTGAAGTTCTAATGCCAATTTTTTGAATAATCACAACCTCTCCATCTATGTCTAAAATATCTCCAACCTTTACAGATTTTTCGTACAATAGAATTATTCCTGATAAAATATCATTAAATGTTTGTTGTAAACCTAAACCTATACCAACAAGTAAAGCTGCAGACCCTGCTAAAATTAGACTAGGCTGAATACCGACAGTGTCGAGTATTAGTACAAAGGAGACAATCCATACGATGTATTTGATTAATTGAAATAATGCAAATGAACTACCTTCATCAAGATTAACACTTTTTGCTTTTTTGTCTATCGCTTTTTTCACCATCCACAAAAGCAACTTTGTGATAACGAAAATCAAAACCACAAGAATCAATTCAAAAACAGATAAAGAATGATCTCTAAAATTGATTAAATTAAAACTCAAAAATTCATTTATAGACTCCATCACAAATACAGATTAGTTTAAACTAAATCAAATAAATTATCCACGCCAATAAAACGTTCAACGGTAAAACCTTCAGCATATTCCATTCCTGCCGGTCTGCCCATTTCTTTCATTCTACCTTTGATGAAATCAAAATAATCTTCTCCAGAAATTGGAGTTTGAGGTGCCGTAGAATTTGGATTAAAAAACTGAGTTTTATACGCCTTAATCGCTTCTATTTTTCGCTCAACGTAATTGCTTACATCGACAACAAAGTCTGGTTTAATGTAATAATCTTGAATGTAATGATAAACGGCTTTTGGTCGATGGTGTTTTTGGTTTTCACCATTGTATGTCGTTTCAATTTTCAATAAACCTGCTAAAAAACAAGCTTCTGACACCAATTGCCCTCCCCTTCCATGATCAGGGTGACGGTCAGAAAGTGCATTTGCAAGTACAATTTCCGGTTTGAAACGCCGAATTTGCTCAATAATTAATCGTTTATTCTCTTCATTGATTTCAAACCAACCGTCTTTCATTTTTAAATTCTCCCGAAAAGAAATCCCCATGATATCGCTCGCATTCTTTGCCTCTGCATAACGTGTTTCAATTGTTCCACGAGAACCTAATTCACCTTGCGTTAAATCGACAATGGCAACCGTCTTACCTTGCTCAATATGTTTCATAATTGTTCCTGCACACGACAATTCAGCATCGTCAGGATGAGCAGCAAAAACGAGAATGTCTACTTTATCAGTCATTTTTCATGATTTCTTTTTCCATCGATTTCTTGTATGAACTATTACGAATAGCTGCAATGATAGTGAAAAGTACAAAAATTCCAAACGTTATGAAAATCCAATTTGGAATTCTTTGCAAACCTTCTCCTTGAGCATACGAATGCAAGCCTGATAAGTAGAAATTAACACCAAAGAATGTAAATAAGATAGAAACATATCCCCACATAGAAACAGTGCTGAATAAGAATTTCCCTTTCAACCCTGGAATGTAACGCAAGTGAAGAATCAATGCATATACTAATACAGCAACCAAAGCCCACGTTTCTTTCGGGTCCCAACCCCAATATCTACCCCAGGATTCATTCGCCCAAATTCCTCCAAGAAAAGTACCAATGGTCAACATAAATACACCAATCGTCATGGATAATTCTGAAACATACGTTAATTCGTTAATATTAAGTGTAATGAATTTTGCATTCTTTTTATTTCTAAAAATATACAACCAGAGGTTTAAGAAACCGAGAATAAACGAAATTCCAAGAGGTGCATAACTTCCTGTAATTATGGCTACGTGAATCATCAACCAATAAGATTTCAACACAGGTTGTAATGGTGTAATTTCAGGGTCCATTAAATTCAACTCCGTTACAAAAATCATAAGTGCAGCCAAAATAGCAGCTCCAGCGAGAATTACAGCATTCTTTGGAGAGAATAGTAATCCAAACAACATCAAAATCCAAGCGATGAAAATCATTGCCTCATAACCATTACTCCAAGGCGCATGACCAGAAATAATCATACGCATGTAGATTCCGTAACCGTGATAAATAAAAATAATTACCGTTAAACCTGTTAGAATCTTTGTCAAGGTTGAAAAAACTTTCTCCGCTTTTAAGGTTGGTTTTTTGAAAATCTTAATGAAGAAAACAATCAACATCAGGAAACCAAGTAGCAGATAACTTCTGTAACTACTTTCAAAAACATGCATTTTATTGTAATTGATCTCTTTTTCAATCTTATTTTCAGAAGGAACAAAATCTGCACTCACTTCACGCTGGTATGCAATTAATTCTTTCAATGATTGATCTGCTTTCGTATAATCTCCTGATTCGGCTCCTGCATCAACATTTGCAATGTAACTAATTGCCAAACGACTTGCCACAGAATCTTTTTCCATTACAGCACGACTTAAAGGAACGTACCATTTTTGCGAAGCATCGTTTCTTGCAGGAACAATTTGCATGTACCTCCACTGAAAAATTGATTGTACGACTTGAAAACGTTCTACTAATTTAATAAGTTTCTTATCGTACTCTCCTCTTTTCATTTCAACGCGTTGGTGAGCTGCTTGGTAATCAGAAAGAAGAATAAAATCTCCATGTTCATCAACCAAATCATTGTAGGCAATGTATTTTCCTTTCACTCCTAACTTATCTCGAAGATTCGATTTTGAGGAAACATAAATCATCTCTAAATCTGACCAATAATCAGGGTACATGTGCATGCTCAGTATTATTTGCACAGCATTGTATGAAGTATCCCCATCTGTAAAAGTTTTACTACGGTGAACTTTACGCAGTAACTGGTCGGACAATGTGTGAAAAGGAATTACACGACCTTGAAAATCTTGCACCATCAAATAGGACAATTTTTCCGATTCTTCTTCAGAAATAATTCGGTGAACAGCTTCTTTATGCGTAGCATGATTATGTCCTTCATGAGATTCTTCTTGAGCATAACCAAAAGATGAAAGGAATAACATTCCTACAAATACACCTAATAATTCTTTCCGTTTTAGTTTAGATTTTTTCAATTTATTCATCAATTCTCTCGAACGGCCAACAGGTGCAAAAAGTGTCATTATCATACCAATTGTCATCATTAAATAACCTAGATAAGTAATGTTTGTCCCCCACCAATCGTGGTTTACGCTTAAAATTGTCCCTTTTTCATCTTGGTCGTAACTCGATTGAAAAAAGCGATATCCACCGTAATCCATCACATTATTCATAAAAATTCGTTGGTCACGCGTATAATTATTTTTATCATCAATCAATGTTACTTCACTTTCAAACGAAGATGCCACCATGGAACCAGGATATTTGTCTAGAGTAAAATCATTACATCGAATTGCAAAAGGTAAAGGAATTTTCATTGCGCCATATTCCATTTCATACGTCAAGCCTTGAAAATTAAAAACAACATGTTCTGGTATCACACCTTGTCCACCTTCCATTTGTACTAACCTCGATTGATTTCCATCGGTTATTTTCACGGTCAGAATAGTTTTTCCCATTTTTCTTTTCCCTGAAGGAATTAACATCATTTTCGTATGTTCTTTCAATCCTTTAAACACAAATTGTTGGTCGCCAACTTGATATAAGGTAGAAGTTAAGAAAAGTACTTTCTCATTTGCTGCAACATCTGTGTACATTGAATCTGCAACATCAAAACCATTCTTTCTTGCCTCAATCATTTGCGTCATGGGCAAATATCGCATTGGCAATGCCGATTGAATATACACACCTTTTTCCTCTTCAAATACTTGAATACCTGGCATTGCATCTTCTTTATCAAAAGAAAGAGCAACTTCTCCAAGCATCATGAAATCACCTTTTGATACGAACGTAGAATTCATTCCACCAGAAACAATTTCAATGGCAGAACTCTGGATAGAATCGTGCGTTACTAGAGAATCAATCATTCCTTTTTGGTAATTCACATACTCTATCGTAATGGGTGTTTTATGATTTGGAAATTCTACATCGTGAGAGAAATAATTATTTACCCAAGAATGTGTTGCCATCAATCGAGGTTCGTGGTAGGTGTATTGAAGTTTACCATCATTGAGTTTATACCATAAATTGGCATTCGAAGAATAGATGTAATCCACTGTTTCTCCTTCGCGAATAGGCATAATTCCCTCAAAAGAAAAATATCTTGTTACACCTGCTCCAATGAGAATAACAATAAACGACAAATGAAAAAGAAACATTGCAATCTTCTCTTTCTGCCACATTTTATATCGAAAAATATTTACGATTAGGTTGATTCCGAGATAAAACAACAGCAACTCAAACCATAAGGCATTGTAAACAAGTGACCGTGCAGTATCGATATCATAAGCTGACTCAACAAAAGTTGCCGTAGCAATAGCAGCTAAAAAAATAAATAACCCTACGGTCATCATTTTCATAGAAAAAAAAGCACGAGAGAAATTTTCCATATTTATTAATTAATTCGAGCAAAGATAACAGTTTATAATGATTTTAAATAATGAAAAGAGAATTCAGAATAAAAAAATGATATTTAAGAATTAAGAATTGTATATTTGAACTTCAATTAATACCCAAAGAAATGAGTAACATCGCAAAAAAAGCAGTAAGAATACCTAAGAAAATTTTAAAATGGTCAGGAATCACTGTTCTTTTAATTGTTTTAGCATTGATTTTAATTCCTTACTTCTTCAAAGATGAAATCAAGGAGATGTTTATCGAAGAAGCAAATGCAACATTAAATGCAACACTGAGTTTGGAAGATTTCGACTTAACTTTCTTCAGTACTTTCCCAAATATGACCGTAGAGTTAGACGGGGTTAAAGTGCAAGGAATTGACCAATTTAAAGATGTAACTTTAGCAGAAATAGGTCAACTACAAGCAAAGGTTGATTTCTGGAGCGTGGTCGGAGGAGACCAAATTGAGATTGAAGCAATACATATTGTCGATCCTAATTTCGATGTCCGAGTTTTACAAGACGGTACAGCCAATTACGACATTACCAAATCAGAAGAAGAAATTGCAGAAGAAAACCCTGAAGTTGCTGAAGAATCCAATTTCAAACTTTCATTGAAAGAATACAGTATCACAGGAGGAATGATTAATTACGATGATGAACCCGGAGGATTGTATGCGAATATCAAAAACTTAAATCATACAGGAAAAGGAGATTTAACTGCAGATGTAATTGATTTTAAAACAACCACTTCAATGGATGAGCTGACCTACGAAATGGATGGAATTTCTTATTTAGATAAAGTCAACACCAACCTCATCATTAATTTATTGATGGAATTTAAAGAGAATGAGTCGAAATTCACTTTACAAGAAAATGAAATTCGTTTGAATGCTTTAACACTTTCTATTGATGGTTTCTATGAAATGTTGGATGGTTATGATAACATTGATATGAAGTTGAATACATCTAAAACTACTTTCAAAGATATACTTTCATTGATTCCAACTTTCTATCAATCAGGTTACGAAAGCATGGTTACTTCGGGTAGTTTAGCGATAAACGCAAGTACGAAAGGGAAAATTGATGATGTTAATTTACCTTCTTGGGATGCAGGTATGAAAATTTCAAATGCTTCGATTCGTTACCCTGATTTGCCGGGTAAAATTTCTAATATTCAATTGGATGCAGGTTCTAAATTTCCTGGCGGTTCTAATTTAGATAAAATGACTGTTGAAGTGAAGAAATTTCACGCAAACCTTTCGAAGAATAGCATCGATGCAAAATTATTTATGAGCAATGTTATGAGTGACCCAAATCTTGACGCGTCAGTATTGGCTAATTTAAACTTAGCTACGCTAAAAGATTTTGTTCCAATGGCAGAGGGAGAAGAGTATTCAGGAATTCTCGATGCAGACGTTTCAATCAAAGGTCGTATGAGTGATTTAGAAAAAAGTGATTTTGAGAAATTCAAAGCAGAAGGAGAATTGATTCTTTCTGAAATGAATTACAAGTCACCCGATTTACCAAGTGATGTTGATATTGAACGCATGAAATTCACATTCTCACCTAAAAATTTAGAGATGAATGAACTCAAAGCAACAATGGGGAAATCTGATTTTGCAATGAACGGTACAATCGACAATTACCTTGGTTATGCAATGCGCGATGAAACATTGAAAGGTGATTTTACTTTCAAAAGTAACTACATGGATTTGGATGAATTAATGCCTGCTTCGGAAGAAACAACTACTTCTGAAAACACGGAAAAAAGTGCAGAAACAACTTCTGGAGATGAAGAACCCGTCCTTATCCCTGGCAATATTGATTTCAATCTACGAACACAGATCAATGAGGTGAAATACGATGGAATGAATATTAAAAACATCAATGGTGGTATTAAATTGAAAGACGAAATTGCTACATTAGATAACTTAACGATGGATGCAATGGGCGGTAAAATTGGACTTAATGGTAATTACAACACACAAAACCATACTAAACCAAAAATGGATTTCGGATACACATTGAAAAATGTTGACATTCATGAATTGGCCGTTAATTTCATTACTGTGGAAAAATTAGCTCCAATAACTAAATATGCACGAGGAAAAATCAGTTCATCTTTTGACATGTCCACATTCTTAACGCCTGGTTTCGAACCAATCTTATCTACATTAGAAAGTGTTGGAGACATTTCATCAAAAAGTTTATCAATCACAGATGTTGAGATACTTAAAAAGGTTGAAGGTGTAACTAAATTAAAGGACCTTTCATCACAAACCTTGAAGAATTTCAAAACAAAGTTTAAAGTAGAAGATGGAAAACTCACCACTACTCCATTTGACTTTAAAATGGGAAAAATCAATTCGAAAGTTTCGGGTTACACTACTTTAGACCAAAAAATGGATTATTCTATGAATATGATGGTTCCAAAAAGTGAAATCCCTGCTGGAATGATTAAAGAAGTTGAAGCAGCGATGAGTAAATTAAATTCTGCTGTACCTAATTTAAACATTGGTGGATTGCCTGATTTTATCCCCGTGAAAGTGAAGATGGTTGGGGATGTGACTAATCCAAAAATCACAACAGACTTTAAAGAATCAATCATGAAAGCGACGGGTAACATCAAGGAACAATTAATTGAGACGGTTAAGGATTCAATTACCAATGTTGTTAATGATCAAATCGACAATGCCAAAGAAGAAATTGAAAAACAAAAACAAAAAATATTAGCCGACGCTCAAAAAGAAGCTGATAAAATTGTTGCAGAGGCAAAAAAAGCTGGAGATGCTATTCGCGCTGAAGGCGATAAGCAAGCTGCTGATTTAATCAAGCAAGCTGGTTCAAACCCAATTAAGAAAAGATTAGCTGAAGAAGGTGCGAAGAAAATTCGCCAAGAAGCAGATAAAAATGCTAAAAAAGTAGAAGCAGAAGGAAAAAAACGTGCAGATGACGTAATGAATAAGGCAAGAGAGCAGGCGGATAAAATTGGTTAATTAATATGCTTATATCAAGTTGTTAGCAGTAATTCTGTAAAATATGAACTTGAAAGAAAAATTTATACTATTATTAATTCTGGGAACATCCTACTCCTCAGATGGTCAAACAAATCTAGATATTTATTTGGATTCTGTTACGTCAAATATTGGTTCAAAATATGAACAAGGAGTGTTTTATGTACCCAAAACAAATGAAGCTCAAGCTGATTTTTTAAACAATGGTATTCATCAAAATTCAATTCGCTTAAATATTATTGAAGGAGCATTGAATAACTCGACCAATTTAAATGACTGTATTGCATATTTAGATAATATTAGTAGTATTCTACAAGACCTTTCAAATAAAACAGATAAATTATTATTTATTTTCGAAAAAATGCCTGCTTGGTTAAGTAGCTCTTCTGACGGCTCCCCTGCTTCAACTCCTGGTTGGTATGTCTTAAATACTAAACCACCGACAAGTTGGTTTGACTGGAATAATATGGTAAACACTGTTGTTGATAGAATTGTTAACACATATGGTATTTCTAATGCATATTTTGAAATATGGAATGAACCGGACTTAGGTTCTTGGTCAGGAACTGAGGGTGAATATTTTGAACTTTTTAAAAACACATATGATGCCATAAAATCTGTGGATATAAACATCCCAGTTGGTGGACCAGCAACTAATCACTGGGGGAAAGGACTTAATTACGAACCTCCGTATGGGTATTTAACAAATCAAATTGCAGATTCATCTTTAATAGGTCAATTAATTGACTCTACCTATACTTGGAACAGACCCTTAGATTTTATCTCTTGGCATAACTTTAATATTGTTCATCAAACAAATCAAAATGCAATTGATTATATAAATCAAAAATATACAAGTTTTAGTTTAACTGCTCCTGAATTAATGGTGAGTGAATGGAATACTCCTTCAGCTGTAAGAGATACTCCGCTTCAAAAAGCATTCTTCATTAAAAGTCAAATTGAAATGGCTAAAACACCTATTAATAATAATATGGTTGCTGCTTGGCAAGACTTTAATATGTCAACAACTGAATTCCATGCCGATTATGGATTGCTCACCTACGGAAGCATTCATAAACCTGCTTATAACGCTTTATTATTATCAGATAAAATAGCAGGTGCTAAAATTAAAAATACATCCAATGCTCCTACTGATATTATAACTTCTGTTTCTAATGACACTTTAAATATTCTTATCTCAAATTATATTCCACCTGCATTTATAGCAGCGTTTAATCACACTCTTTTTGAAGGTCATTTAAATGCAAACCAAATAGATAGCATTGGTTATATTGATATCTTCACTAATAGTCTTAGTTATTTAGACTCGATATATAAAGGACTAATCACTATTCCAAGTACTAATCCAATTAATATTGCAATTAATAATTCAATTCCTGTATTCAGCCATTATGATAGTCTACAGACTAATAATAGAATATTTAACTTAAATGTAAATGGAATTATCGGTATTCATTTAGGGAAAAACTATAAAATTGATTCAACCAACAATAATCTACAATTTAAATACGATTCTTTACTATTTCAGGGATATACGCAATCCAATGCAATATTAGAAATTACTAATAACCAAGCATTAGATTTTACTTTAGTAAGTTTAAATAATGGACAGGTTGTGTTTTCTATGCAGCCAAATTCTGTGCAATTATTTCAATTTGAAATTCCAGAAATTTTAAGTGTAAGTGAGTTTTCAAAAGAATTAAATTTGCTCATTTTTCCTAATCCAACAAATGGGATTTTTGAGATTAAAAGCAAACAAAGTATTGGAAAAATAAAAATAACAGACATAAACGGAAAAGTTATTAAGACTGCTGAATCAAATGAGAACAGCATTACAATAGATTTACTAAACTATTCCTCAGGGATTTATTTCATACACTTTGTTAAAATTAATAAAACGGTTAAAATAATAATAAAATAAAAAAACTGCTATGTAAAAAGCATTAAAGCTACTTTTCACATTTAACGTTACTCCTAACTCAGGCTAAATAAAAGCATAAAAAAACCGTAACCTTAAAATGGCTACGGTTTTTTTGTTATTCAATACTTTAATCTTTTTAAATTGTCTTTAAATAAGCATCCACATTTGTTTGAATTCTGTTTGTGATATCACTCGTATCTGATTTTTGAAACTTATTTCCAGAAATAATTTCATAAAGCTCAATATATCTATCAGAAACAACTTTTACAAAATCATCTGGCATTTCAGGCATTTTTTGACCTTCCAACCCTTGGAAACCATTTTCTATGAGCCATTGACGTACAAATTCTTTCGACAATTGTTTTTGTTGTTCTCCGTTTGCTTGTCTTTCCTCGTACCCTTCTTTGTAAAAATACCTTGAAGAATCTGGTGTATGAATTTCGTCAATCAAAATCACTTTTCCATCTTTCATTCCGAATTCATACTTTGTATCGACAAGAATTAACCCTTGCTTAGCTGCCATTTCTGTTCCACGTTGAAAAAGAGCTCGAGTATATTCTTCCAATTGGATATAAATATCTTCAGGAACAATTCCTTGCTTGATAATTTCTTCTCGAGAAATATCCTCATCATGACCTTCTTCTGCTTTTGTTGCAGGAGTAATAATTGGTTCTGGAAATTTATCATTTTCTTTCATTCCTTCGGGCATTTCAACACCACAAAGAATTCTCTTTCCTGCTTTATATTCACGAGCTGCATGACCTGACATATACCCACGGATGACCATTTCTACACGAATTGGCTCACAAGCAATTCCAACAGCAACAGATGGGTCTGGTGTTGCAACTAACCAATTCGGAACAATATCCTCAGTTGCTTTTAAAAACATCGTTGCAACTTGATTCAATACTTGCCCTTTGAATGGTATTCCTTTCGGAAGAACATGATCGAAAGCAGAAATTCTATCCGATGCCACCATAACGAGAAGTCCGTTATCCAATGTGTAAACATCGCGAACTTTTCCATTGTATTCTTTCGTTTGCCCTTTAAAATGAAATTTACTTTCGATTATTGCTTGACTCATTATTTTTTCTTTTATCTTTTTCTTTTTTTTCTTTCTCTTCGATTGTTGCAAAAGCATCAATTACTTTTTTCACGAGACTGTGTCTGATTACGTCTGAAGTTCCCATTCGAACAATCCCAATATCCTTTACACTTTCTAAAGCATCTAAAGCATAAGCCAAACCTGAACGCTGTCGATTCGGCAAATCAACTTGCGACATATCACCAGTAATAATAAATTTGGCTGTCATTCCCATTCGAGTTAGGAACATTTTCATTTGCATTGTTGTCGTGTTTTGAGCTTCATCCAAAATAACGAATGCTTTGTCCAAAGTTCGACCTCTCATGAACGCAAGTGGGGCAATTTCTATTACACCAAACTCTATCATATCTGCCAATTTCTCAGCAGGTATCATGTCTCTCAAGGCATCATAAAGAGGCATCATATATGGATCCAACTTTTCTTTCAAATCGCCAGGTAAAAAACCTAAATTCTCTCCTGACTCTACAGCTGGTCGTGTTAAAATAATTCGTTTAACTTCTTTATTCTTCAATGCTCGAACGGCTAATGCAACCGCTGTGTATGTTTTCCCAGTTCCCGCAGGACCAACGGCAAAAACCATATCCTTTTTATTTACCAATTCAACTAACTTTCGTTGATTGATAGTTCTTGGTGAGATTTTAGTCCCATGATTTCCGTACACTAGAATTTCATCTTTCTCTTTAGTTTCTAGCATTTTCTTTCCATCATCCATCATTAAATTATCGATATTACTTTCTGTCAATCGATTAAATTTATGAAAATGTCGAAGAATTAAATCAAATTTCTTTTCAAACTCATCCATAACTTCTTCATCCCCTGCTATTGTGATTATATTCCCACGTGCAATTACCTTCAGTTTAGGAAAGAATGATTTGATGTACTTTAATTTTGCATTCCGAACGCCAAACAATTCGGCAGGATTAACTCCTTTTATTGCGATTTTTTTTTCGAGCAAATGTTTTTTTTTAGAAGGAAGAATACTTTTCCCTTAATTAACCTTATTTTTGATACAAATTTAAAATTATTTTGGCTTAATCGCACGTATTTTATCAACAATGGGCATAATAACATTAACAACTGACCTCGGAACAAACGATCATTATGTGGCATCTTTAAAAGGAACCATCTTAAGTTCTGTTGACTCACCTTACATTGTTGACATTACTCATAACGTTCTCCCCTTTGATGTTTCTCAGGCTGCATTTCAAATTCGTTCATGTTACAAAGACTTTCCTAAAGGTACAATTCACGTGATTGGAGTAGATAGTGAACCTGTAATTAATTTTGGAGATGGAGATGGTAGTTTACCCGCCATTCTTTTTTACGAAGACCAATATTTCATTTCCAATGACAATGGTTTTTTTGGAGTTTTTCTTCAAGAAAACAAACCAACTTCATTCTGGAGAATTGACGATGTTTTATCCAACCCAAGCTTTTTTAAGTCGTGCACGAAGAATATGTTAATTGCAACAGCAGTTAAGCTATTAAATGGTGTAAAAGTAGATGAAGTTGCATCCCCACACAGCTCATACAGAAATGCTTTATCTTCAGTTGCAGTTACCGAACCAAATTTAATTCGTGGACATGTAATCTATATCGATAGTTTTGGAAACGCGATTACAAACATCAGCAAAGATTTATTTGAAAGAAACGGTACAAACATTCCTTTCACGATTCGTTTCAAAAGAAAAGACTATTACATTGATACAATTTCTCCTTCGTACAATGTTGTCCCTGCCGGAGAGAAGGTTGCCTTATTCAATGGAAACAACCTGTTGGAAATTGCCATCAACCGAGGAGCGACTAAAACTACTGGAGGTGCTGCAGAATTGTTTGGTTTAAGGAAGGATGACATTATTATGGTCGAATATACACCGAAAGGGTCTAGAGATACAATTGACGAATTATTCCCCAATTTTTAATATGATTACACGAATTGTAAAACTTGAATTCAAAGAAGATAAACTAGAAGATTTTCTTCGTTTCTTCGACACAATAAAGCATAAAGTAAATAGTTTTCCAGGTTGCTACGGGATGAAATTATATCAAGACATCAATTCTTCAACAACTGTTATGACTTATAGTCATTGGGAGTCACAAGAAGATTTAGATAATTACAGAACTTCTGACACTTTTGGTGCTGTTTGGCCAAAAATAAAACCTTGGTTCAATGCAAAACCTGAAGCCTGGAGTGTCAATGCTTATTTTAATGGCTTCGAAGATAAAGTCACTTAAAGACATTTTTAAAACTCATTTCGAATTAAAAATCAACCAATTCTTCTCTCTTTCACTAAAAGATGTGTGTAGTTAACATTTTTTTACGTTGTATTTTCGAACTAAAATCTTATTTTTGATGATTCTAATTGAATTTTATTTTCACAGTAAAGAATGAGAGCATTATATTTTAAAGAAATTAAGAGTTTTTTGAGTTCAACCATAGGGTATGTCTTTATTCTAATTTATCTCATTACTTCAGGAATAATGCATTGGGTTGCATCCACTGATGCTAATTTATTAGAGGGGACAGAAGCTGATTTGATTCCATTTTTCAATTCTTCTCCTATCATTTTTCTTATCCTAATCCCAGCAATCACCATGCGTTCTATTGCCGAAGAAAGAAGAACAGGAACAATGGAACTCCTTTTTACTCGACCTATTTCTGATATTAAAATTCTTCTAGCGAAATATTTTGCAAGTGTGACATTACTCATCATTGCCCTACTACCAACCTTGATCTATTACTATTCGATGGTTGCACTAGCTCAAGAGCCTGAAAAATTTGATCACGGAGCAACAATCGCTTCTTATTTAGGCTTAGTCTTAATTGGAGCATCCTTTGTTGCAATTGGTATTTTCACTTCTTCTTTAACGAGTAGCCAAATTGTAGCTTTTATTCTAGCATTATTCTTTTGCTGGATTTTTATGCCTGAAATCGGAGGAATCGCCCTCCTCGGCTCATACAATTTAATGGGTAGTTCTGATTCTATTGTTCAGTATTTTGGAATGAGCTATCATTACAATGCCATCCAAAAAGGAGTCATTGACACCAAAAATATTATTTATTTCATATCATTAATTGTTGTTTTTATATACGCAGCATTGACAGTCATCAAATCTTTAAAAAAATAATTCCATGTCAGAAAAAAAGAAGATTCTATCTGGAGTTTATAACTGGACATTCCTACTCATCATTTTAGCCGTCGTTTTTTTAATTAACATCATTGCCTCTTTTATTTACATGAGGTTTGACACAACTGCTGATCAAAGGTTTTCTCTAGCTGAGGGTACAAAAACGTATTTAGGAGAAGCAGATAATTTTAAAACAAGAATTAATGTAAAAATATACTTAGAAGGAAACCTTCCTGCAGAGATTAAACATTTTAGAGATGCCGTTGAAGATAAGCTCATCGAATTCAAAGAAATTTCTGGAAATAAAATCGAATATCAATTCATTGACCCCAACGTAGGAACAGAACAAGAAAAACAAGAATTATTCCAATCTATCTATGCAAAAGGACAAGGAATTCTTCCGATGGATTTGGTTTACATGAAAGATGGTGCTCAAAGTCAGATGATGATTTGGCCAGGTGCAATTATTGAGTACGGTGGCTCCTCTGTTCAGAGTATCCAATTGCTCCCAGGTTCTAGGGCTGGACAACCTTACGCTCTTAATAGCGAACAAACACTTAACACGATTCAGAATTCAATCAATAATTTAGAGTACATGCTCATCAGTTCTTTACGAAGAGCTACACAAGAAAAGAAGCCTCGAATTGCTTTTCTACATGGCCACGGAGAATTAACCTACCCACAAACTCAACGAGTTCGCGCATTGATTTCGCCATACTATGCGGTTGCTGATATTACATTAAATGATTCTATTAATGCTTTAGATAATGTTCAAGGTTTAATTATTGCTCGCCCAAGATCACGTTTTAGTGATAAAGATTTATATCTAATTGACCAATTTGTCATGAAAGGTGGTCGTTTGATGTGTTTCATGGATGAACTATACTTGAATGAGGACACTCTCAGAAGAACTGGCGAAACCCATACAACCCGATACCCTGCATTAAGATTAGATAGAATGCTTTTCGACTATGGATTAAAAATTAATGACAATCTTGTGATGGATGCTCATTGTGCTCCAATGTCCGTTCCTTTTGCGAATCAATCATTAATCCCTTGGTTTTACCATGTATTGGCAACACCAACAGACCACCCTATTTCAAGAAACCTAGAACCTGTTTCGTTAAAGTATGTGAATGAAATACTATTTGTCGGGAACAATCCAAATGTTTCATTGACACCTATTCTAACTTCTAGTTCAAACTCCACAGTCTCTGGCATGGCACCATTGCTAAATCTAGCCATTTACAAGAACTATGGGAAATCACCTGAATTAGTTGCTGATCCAGAAAACGAAAACAACAAGAAATGCTTAGCAGGTCTAGCAGAAGGATTCTTTAAATCGCATTTTAGAAATCGAATAGTAGATGAATTTGCTAAAAACTCTGCAATTCATTTTGATACAATTAGTCAAGTTGAAGGTAAAGTCTTATTGGTTGGAAACGGTCGATGGTTAGCCAATGAATATGACTCTATGCCAACTCGACTAGGTGATGGTTGGCAATACCGCCCTAAAAAAATCAATGATTTACAGTTCTCTCCAGAATTAATTAAACTTAAAATCCCACATTTCTTTGGAAATCAAGAGTTCTTTCAGAATTTAACCGATTATATGATGGGGGATAATTCAGTTCTTGACATTAGAAGTCGCCAAATTGACATTCATGAGATGAATAAGGAAAAAGTAAAGACACATGCTAATTTCTTTCGCTACTTAAACATTGGACTTCCAATACTTTCTGTATTATTATTATCGTTTTTAATAAACCTTATTCGTCGAAAAAAGTATACAAAATAATTTCTATGAAAAAAATCATTACGCTTTTACTTGCCCTCACAGTTATTGTAATTTTATCTTACTTTGTTTATGACTTAAACAAGAATAAAGGAAAATCAGACACTCAACTGATTGAATTCTCGATTAAAGAAACGGAAGAAATCGATAAAGTAACGATTAGTGACGCGAACGGATATACATTTGAAATTCATAAGACAGATGGAATATGGACAGATAAAGACGGTGGTTGTATTAATCAAGAAAGCGCTGATTTTATTATTGACGCCATCAAAAACATTGAATTTAAAGGATACTTAGCAGAAAGTGAATTAAAAAAGGCGAAGAAAGACATGACTGCCCAACACATTCGTGTTGAAATTTTCATCGATGGTGAATGGGAGAAAACGTGGTATATTGGGAATTCTACACAGGATCATTATGGTCAAATAATGCAATTGGATTCTAAAAAATACGGAGAAAGTGCTTTTCCTGTGATTATGAAAATAAAAGGAGTACATGGGATTATTTCTCCACGATTCTTTGCTGATCCACGCCAATGGATGTGCACAAACATTTTCAACTTAGACATCAATGAAATTGCTAAAGTAGAAGTTGATACTCGTGATGAACCTTCAAGGAGCTTTTCTGTGGTAAAAAAAGGCACTGACTTAAAAGTATATCAAGAAAATCGGCTTTTAGAAAACGTGGATACAGCGATGATTTTTAGATACCTAAACCAGTACAAAAAAGTTCACTATGAGTCTCCTAACTATGAACTTAATCCAATCCAAATCGACAGTGTTCTAAAAACAGTGCCATTTGCAGTTCTAACTGTTACTGAAACAAATGGAAAAATAAATAAGCTTCGTTGCTTCAGAATAAAAACTTCGAATACAACAACAACTGTTGGTAATATAGAGTTCCGAGACAACGATGAAGATCGTTTTTGGTGTGAATTACCTACGGGGCAATTGGTAAAATGTCAATATTTTGTATTTAATAAACTACTTCTAGGACATGTTTACTTTCCAATGGATGAAAATCAATTCAAAACTGTTGATGGAATCAAAACTCAATAGCCAAATAACGAATTGTTGATAACTCAACTAAAAAAAACGATTTATAGCTAACTTTTATCAAGATTATTGAATAATTTTGAATCTTATTAAAAAAAGATTTTAAGATGAATTTTGTAGTATCAAGCGCGACCTTATCAAAAAGTTTACAAAGCATTTCTGGTGTTTTAAGCACAAGTAATACATTACCAATATTAGACAATTTTTTGTTTGAAATTAAGGATGGTGTATTAAACGTTTCAGCTTCGGATGCGGAGACAATGATTCGTACAAGAGTTGACATTAATTCTTCTGAAGAAAATCTTAAAATTTGTATTCCAGCAAAGCTTTTGATGGATATTTTAAAGAATTTACCGGAACAACCTTGTACATTTAAAATTGACTCAAGTAATTTTGAAATCGAAATTGCCTACGACAATGGTAAATCTAAAATGGTTGGATTTGATGGTGATGATTGCCCTAAAACACCTGAAGTAGAAAACCCGAGTACAATTAAAATTACGGGAGACATTATTACGAGTGCAATTAACAAAACATTATTCGCTACAGGTGTTGACGACTTACGCCCTGTGATGAGTGGAGTATTTTGTGAGTTTTCTCCTGAAAGTATCACTTTCGTTGCAACAGATGCACATAAATTAGTTCGTTATACTCGCACAGACTCTCAAGCAACAAGTTCTTCTTCGTTTATTCTACCAAAAAAACCTTTAAACTTATTAAAATCAACGGTTTCTTCGGATGAAGAAGTTCAATTAGAATACAATGACTCAAATGCTGTTTTTACTTTTGGTGACATTGTATTGGTTTGTCGTTTGATTGATGGTAAATACCCAAACTACGAAGCGGTTATTCCGAAAGAGAATCCGAACGTTTTAACTATTGATCGATTGCAATTCTTGAGTTCTGTAAAACGTGTCTCTATTTTTGCAAATAAAACAACACATCAAATTAAATTGAAACTAGCTGGTTCTGAGCTTTCTCTTTCTGCTGAAGATATTGATTTTGCAAATGAAGCAAAAGAAAGAATTACTTGTAACTATTCTGGAGAAGATTTAGAAATTGGTTTTAACTCTCGTTTCTTAATGGAAATATTGAATAATCTTGATTCTACAGAAGTTCGATTGGAAATGAGTGAAGCAAGTCGTGCTGGTTTATTAATGCCTGCAGAATCAAATGAGAACGAAGACATTTTAATGTTGGTAATGCCTGTAATGTTGAATCGTTAAGATTTAGATTACCCTTTCTCCCTTATTCTTCCTTTTAAAATAAAGTACATCAATGTAAACCAACAGTTTCATGGATATACTATTGATTTGAGGTTGATTAAACAATGTCTCGAACGTTTCGAAATAATGACTTTCTAAAACTGACTTTGATGCGAAAATATTGTTTTTATAAACAATTCTCAACTCACTTCCTGGAATAAAAATCCAACGATAATTGACATCTAGTGTAAACGCATTAAAATTTGTGTTATGCACAGAGTTCCCATTAGAATCGAAAGCCTGATAATCAATGTCAATCATTTCACCATCATCGCCTAACTTTGCAAAGTCATTATATTCTACTTGTGCCCAGTAATGACGCAAGCTAAAATCCATTCCCATTCTCTTGGTAAAAACAAACTCTAAAGCAACCGAGTTCTCCACATCAACTCGATTTCTAAACCCTAGAACAATATCATCTTTAAACGTTGCATCTTGTCCGTAAACAAATCCATATTCATTATTACTGACATCTATATAAGCGTCAACAACCAACATCATTCGGTCTGAAATTCTTAAACGTGGACTCAAATATAAATTATACTTATCTTGGTTTATCCCGAAAAATTTAACATAGCCCAATCTGCCATCCAGTGCAAAACGTTTACTGTAATCGGTGGAGAAGAAGTAATTTACATTTGCCTTAGGATTGTATCGCACAATTTTACCAAAATTACGTGATTCAAAATGATTTACACTACCAAAAGGATCTGAACTACCAGAAAATGACATATATGTTTGGCTTTTATGTAAGCCTCCTGCATTAAAATAAAATCCTGTATAATTAAACAACTGAGGTTTGTATAACTCTCCATAATACCACCCAAGAGAAATCGATTTCCGAAAAAAATGCTTTGAAGGTTTAAAATCATTCCAACTAATATTTGCATTATAAGTTCGAGAATTATTATTGTACAGAAAGCCTAAATCATTAGGGTCATAAGTTTCACTTTCTTCCCCATAACTCACTCCATACCTCCAAGTTCCAGCAACTTTAGAAACACCAACATCTAACTTATGCCCATAAATCATTTCGCCTTCATTTATTGAAGAAATATTAACGCGAGAATAGATTCTATAATTCCCGTCCGGTGTGAAAATCTTTGCTTCACCTACAGTGACATTTGCATCTCTATCTTTACCAACCCGAGTTACATTTGTATTAACAAAAGAAACGGTGCTATTATTTTTTAAATTTTGAGAAAGAACAAATACATTGTAATTAGTCAAAGGATTAGTTTGGTACATTCTTCGATTACCGAGAGAATCCTCAATTATTGCATTCATTTCATTCTCAACAGCGTTGAACACTCCAATTCCTAATCCTCCCTTTGTTCGCCCAGAAACTTTTGTTCCATTAATCATTTGAGAAATACCTGGGTTTTCAACGACATGTTCTCCGATAGAATCATTCAAATCTCCATAAACATCATATTCATGAAAAGGAGAAGCTGCAATTCTTCGAGAATAAAAAACACCTCCAATCTGAAAAAGATCTGTCCCTTCAATAAAGAAAGGGCGATTTTCATTATAACGAACTTCAAAAGGTCCGAGGTTTAAAATTTGATTATCTGATCGAGTTTGACCAAAATCGGGAATAACTGTCATATCCAAAGTAAAAGCATCATTGATTCCATATTTTAAATCCAAGCCTCCAGTTACACGATTTTTCCAGGTTTGTTTTCCTGTAGAGAGATCAGTTGACTTCTCTAAATAACCAGTTACATAGGGAGTGAATGACAATCTCCACGGAGACTTTATTCCTTCCACTCCTTTTATAAAACCGGATTGAGTTAGATCTCCATAAACATTTGGGTCAATTGGATTCCAAGTGGAAGTTTCTCGCCTTCTCCGAACTTGTCTTGAAAAGTTAACCTTCCAATTTTGAACATATTCATTGGGAAAACGAATGGCTGAAAATGGTATTTTCATTTCAAAAGACCAACCATAATCTTGTTTTTGTACGGCTGAACGCCAAACAGCATTCCATGATTCGTCGTTATAATTTGTAAATGCCAACGCATCTAATTCTACACCAGCTGAAGTCACTCCAAAACTAAATCCATTGTTGTTTTTTCCGTAGGTATCAATCGTTACAAAAAACCAATCTGCATTACCAAAGTCATCTCTTTGCGACATCGAATAACTTACTGAATCAGGATGCGGATCGTGTAATTCTCCAGCGATATATAGTGCATTTTCATCGTAATACATTTTAATGATAGAAATAAATTCAGATTTTACTCCAAAAACAGGTGACTGAACGATGAAATCTGTAGCTACATTGGCTTCATCCCATTGATTTTCGACTAAGAACCCATCAACTTTTATTGCGTTTGTGCTCTTTTTCATTTCGTAGGTTTTTTGCCCAAAAGATATTACTGTAGAAATACAAAAAAAAATGGAAAGCAACCTGTATAACATTTCTTTATTTTAAGAATAACAAATGTAAATAAATACTCACTATCAAGTATGAATTAACCGTTTTTTAACAACTCCATTTACTAACATATATCAAATATTTAATTATATTTACTTTTGGCACACTTAATGCCAACAAACAGAAAAAAAACATTATGAAATCTATCTTTATTACCCTTCTATTTATTGTTTTATCGGGAATTATTTTCGGGCAAAAAACAAGTGAATTTTCTAAGATAAGCTACAACATCCCTGAAGACGTTATCACAGATGAATATACTGTCTCTGTAAAAAACATTGTTGCCACAAAAGAATATTGCAAACTTGCTGTAACAATTACCAATAAAACAGATGACATTTTAATGTTTGTCCCACAACAAGGTGAATTTGTTTTTGAGTTTGGAAAACGTAAACCAACAACTAAAGATTTTTATATCATGCCTCATGATTCAAAGACAAAAACATTAACAGTAAATGGTAGTAACGAATTCTTACAAGAAAAATTCAGTGCCAAATTAGGTTTTTTGGTCCGTATTTCTACAAAAGAAAAAGTAATTAAAACACCTAATTTCACAATTCCTGCAACAAAAAACAGTTTTAAAACAGGTGACTTTAACGTTGTTTTGAAAAAATATTCTGCATCTACCAAAGAAGCAAAAGCAATTTTTGAATGTACTTACAATGGACCAAGTATTGCTGTTGTAAATTCTGCTCACCTTTCTGTCCAAGCTAAAAATAAAAAAACAGACGAAATTATTGTTTACGCAAATGAAAATAAAAAACACAAGCCAACTCCACTAAAAAATGGAGATAAAGTTAAAATTACTGCTGTTTTTCATATTCCAGGGAGAATTGTAGATATGCAATTTGCAACAATGGAAATCATTTGGAATGAAACTTTTATTGTGACTGAACCAGAAACTTATATTCTTCCTGCTATGAACTTTGAAATAAACAAAAGTTTATCTGAATAGGTCCAAAACAATTTATGATAAAAAAGAGTAGGCATTGTCTGCTCTTTTTTTGTATGTTTATGATTCTAAAATAAAAATAATGAATCTTTTTAAAATCGTAGTCCTTCTTTTAATGGTTGTAACAGTTCAACCTCTTCATGCTCAAAAAAGAAAAAAGAAATCTAAAAAGGCAGAAACATCACAAAATAAAAACGAAAAGTCAATATCTGATTTAACAAAAAAAGCAAGAAATACGAAGGGCTTTTTACTATTTATCAAGACACTATTGATGGCTCAATTAAAATGGCAATTCAAGAAAATCAACTTGGAAAAGAGTTCATTTATTTCAGTCAGAACACTGATGGATTGGCTTCATCTAGATCAAACAGAGGAAATTATAGAGGTTCAAAAATTATCCGCATCCAAAGATATTTCAATAAAATTGAATTCATTGAAGTTAATACAAGTTCTTATTTTGACCCAAATAACGCAATATCAAAAGCATCCGAAGCGAATATGTCCAATGCAATTGTTGCTTCTGTGAAAATTTTAGCCCAAAATGATGGTGCTTATCTGATTGATGCAAATAAACTATTCTTGAACGAAACTTTTTCTCAAGTTAAACCTTCTAAACGACCAGGAAGTTCACCTTATTCTTTTTCGCTAGGAACATTAAACAAAGAGAAAACAAAAATCAACGACATCAGAAGTTATCCTGAAAACACAGATATAGAAGTTGAATATGTGTACACGAAATCAGCCGCATTAAACGGAGGAAAACGAGATGTTACTGATGCTAGAAATGTTTCGTTAAAAGTATATCATAGTCTAATAGCAATGCCTGAGAATGATTACCAACCTCTATTCGAGGACCCTCGTGTTGGATTCTTTTCAACTCAAGTTACGGACATGACTTCACCGAAGAATGCCAACTATAGAGATTTAGTTCATCGTTGGAATCTAGTAAAGAAAGATCCGAATGCTGATATTTCTGAACCTGTTGAACCGATTGTTTGGTGGTTGGAGAATACAACTCCTGAGAACTTACGTCCTTTGATTAAATCAGCAGCAGAAAGTTGGAATATCGCTTTTGAAAAAGCAGGATTCAAAAATGCTATCGTTGTTAAACAACAACCTGACGATGCTGACTGGGATGCAGGCGACATACGTTATAATGTTCTTCGCTGGACCGCCTCTCCTTTCCCTCCATTTGGTGGCTACGGACCGAGTTTTGTTAACCCAAGAACAGGGCAGATTTTAGGGGCAGATATTATGTTTGAATTTCGTTCAGTTTTAGGTAGATACAGATTAGAAAAAGTGTTCAGTGAGAATCAACACAATCGTATTCACAAGTCTCATGATGAATGTCAAGCAAGTCTATATGGTGCGTTAAACAGTGAATTTGCTGGACTTATTCTTCAATACATCGACGGAGAACCATTGGAAGATAGTAAAATGGTTAAAGAATACATTCACTACCTCATTCTACATGAAATTGGTCATACACTTGGATTGAGTCATAACATGAAAGCCAGTCAAATGTTGAATCTAGAAGAATTAAATGATTTAGAATTAACGAAAAAGAAAGGTCTGATGGGTTCAGTAATGGATTATCCATCTGTAAATATTGCTAGAAATCGCTCGGAACAAGGGTTGTATTTCACTATGCGACCTGGACCTTATGATTTATGGGCAATACAATTTGCATACGAGCAAGGAAGGTCAGATGAGGACACAAAGAAATTATTAGACCGTTCAACAGAACACGATTTAATGTTTGGTAATGATGCCGATGACATGCGTTCTCCAGGAAAAGCAATAGACCCACGAGTAAATATTTACGATTTATCCAGTGATGCGATACAATATGGTATCAACAGAATTGAGTTGGTCAAAGAATTATCGAAAAATATTCTAGCAAAATACAACGAAGAAGGCACTTCTCATCACGACCAAAGAATTGCATATTTGGCTATGCTCAGACAATATAGAGATGTTGCTAATGTCACAGCGCGATACATTGGTGGAATCTATATGGACAGAGCAATGATCGGTCAAGAAGGAGCCACACAGCCCTACACTCCAGTTGATTTGGCTACTCAGAAAAGAGCTATGTCAAGTCTTGAAAAATATATTTTCGCTCCAGATGCTATGACATTTCCTTCCGAAATCTATGCAAATGCGGCACAACAAAGAAGAGGTTTTAACTTTTTCTCAAATTCTGAAGACATTAAAATTCATGATAGAATATTGAGAATTCAGGTTGGTGCTTTGAACCATCTATTGCATCCCAATACACTCCAACGAATTGTTGACACTAAAATTTACGGGAATGAATATGAGCTTTCTAATGTTTTAGAAGATTTAACAAATTCTATTTTCAAAAGTGATATTTCTGGAAATGTAAACACTTTTAGACAAAATTTACAATTGGCTTACACGCAAAAACTCATTCAGATTGTCGTTGGAAAATCAAGTGAAAGATATTCAAATGTTGTGCAATCACTTGCCATTTATTACTTAAATGAAATTCGTAAAATGGCAAAAAATAGTGCTGGAGACATTTCTAGTAAAGCACATAAAAATCATTTGGTTACTTTGATTGATAATGCATTGAAAGAAATCAAATAAGCACTCATATTTCTACAAGTTTAAAAGTGGCAATCTTCATTGTCACTTTTTTTCATTGAGATGATGCGCTATTTTTTTACCCATAGAATAACAAGCTTGAAGGAGGTAACCTCCAGTTGGCGCATCCCAATCAATCATTTCTCCCATTGCATAATAATTGGGCATATTTTTAAACTCAAAAGAAGAATTTAATTCTTCTAACGAAATCCCTCCAACAGTTGAAATTGCTTCGTCAATCGGAGCAGAATTGACAATTTCTAGGGGAAATGATTTAATTCTATCTGCCAAAGTCTCATTCTTCATGAACTCATCTTTAGAAAGATTTATCTTCATTAATTCTACTACTGACTTGGGAAGTTTTAATTTATCTTTTAAAATTTTAGTTCTATTTCCGCTCGAATTTAATCGTACAATTATTTTTTCAACCGATAAGCTTGGTTTAAAGTCGATATGAATGGTTGATTTTCCATTCTCATTCAATCTTTCTCGAATACAAGGACTGAGGGCATAAATAGCATTTCCTTCTAATCCAAATGCCGTAATCACTACTTCCCCCTTTTGCGTAGCTTTACCGCAAGTGATTGCAATATTTTTAAGTGGTGTTCCTGCATGATTATTTACAAAATCATTCTCCCATTCTACTTCATTAGCACAGTTAGACGCTTGAAAAGGCATTGTATTTATCTTTTTTTGCTCAAAATGACTCAACCAATCTCCTTTTGACCCTGTTTTTTTCCAACTCGCTCCTCCCAAGGCAAAAATGACAATATCTGCATTAACTTCTTCCGAAGAATTAAAAAGTAAATCCTCACCTTTCCATCCCATCCACTCCTGTTGATACTTTATGACAACATTATTCTTTTTGATTTGATGAAGAATCGCATTAAAAACTTCGATGGGCTTTATTCCTTTTTCAGGATAAATCCGATGACTACTCCCCTCAAAAGTTGGAACGCCTATGGACAAAAGCCATTCTCTAAAATCAGTATTATCATTCTCAACAAGTGCGTTTTCAAGAAAAAAAGAAGGTGTATATCGCTGAACCATTTGTTCTATCGATTCTGCATGTGTAAGATTAAATCCTCCATCACCTGCCACTAAAAATTTTCTTCCTAATGCTTTATTTTTCTCATAGATGGTAACAGAGAATTTTGAAGTATCAATTAATGAAGCAAAGAATAAGGCAGATGCCCCTCCTCCAATTATTGCGATTGTTTTTTTAGATTTCAATTTTTGATTTTTTATAAAGATAATTATTTTTAGCATTAGAATATAGTACGGTCAGGTCGCAACCTGACCGTACTATATTTATTCAATCGCGACCTGACCGTACTATATTCAATCGCGACCTGGCAGTGCTATATTTATTCAATCGCGACTGACCGCACTATTTCCCCTTCCATCTCTTAGGATTTTGAAAAATATATTCTTCGATGCGAATTAATTCAAAATCATCTCTAATTATTCTATCATGAAATGATCTATGCCATTGAAAATTAGGATAGCCACCTCTTCTAATTTGTTTTGATGAAGTTGTTTTAAATGCACCTACAAGTTCTGATACTGATTTTATTTTAGCATTTTCTTCCGCTAGCAAATGATGTATCTCAAGCACAAAATGAACATGGTCTGGCATAACGACAAGACTGTGGATTTTTGCATACGAATAACGTTGCTCTATCCATTGAATTTGTTGATGTACAATTTCACCATAAACATTAAGGTGCATTTTATTATCATAAACTACACCCAAACATTTAATAAAATTCTTCACATTGGTTGTAATAAAATATCTATTATTTGTTGCGTAATCATACCCTTTAAGGCGTTGTGCTTTTCTTTGCGGTAGTGGTTTCATTAATTTGGTTTTTTCAGTGTTTCCATTTAAGTTAGGAATAAAACTGAAAAGAATCAACAAAGAATAAAAAAACATTTCTTGACTTAAAATATCTCAATTAAGAAGAAATCTTTTATTCAAAAGAATTTCGCATCAACATATCCAACACAACCATTGCAGCCATTGCTTCCACAATCACCACTGCTCTTGGAACTACACACGGGTCATGACGACCTTTTCCTTGTAAAGAAACGATTTCATCTTGTTCATTTAAGGTTTGTTGCCTTTGCATTATAGTTGCCACAGGTTTACAAGCAATTCTCATATTGATAGGCATTCCATTGGAAATACCACCTTGGATACCGCCAGAATGATTTGTTTTTGTACTTCCATCCTCATTGAAAAGATCATTGTGTTCAGAACCTTTCATTGTAATACAATCGAAACCACTGCCATATTCAAAACCTTTTACCGCATTTATCGAAAGCATTGCTTTGCCTAATTCTGCGTGCAATTTATCAAAAACAGGCTCACCTAATCCGGGTGGTACATGATTTATTTCACAAACGATGCTTCCTCCAATTGTATCACCAGCTTTTTTAGTCGTGAGAATAAGATCTTCCATTCTTTTTGCATCTTCTGCATTTGGACAGCGAACAACATTGTTTTCTATTTCGTTGTAATCTATTTCTCCAGAAAGTTGAACATAACCTACTTGATCTACGTAAGCAACAATGTCAATACCTTTACTTGCAAGAATTTGTTTTGCTATTGCTCCACCAACAACACGGCTTGCGGTTTCTCTGGCAGAAGACCTACCTCCACCACGATAATCACGATTTCCGTATTTTTTAGCATAAGTGTAATCAGCGTGAGAAGGACGATAAACACCTTTTAGATGGTCGTAATCTTTCGATTTTTGATTTTCATTTGGGATAATAAAACCAATTGGAGCACCTGTTGTTTTACCTTCAAAAATTCCTGAAAGAATTTGAACGGTATCCGATTCTTTACGCTGTGTAACAATAGAAGACTGCCCTGGTTTACGCTTATCTAATTCTGCTTGAATCTCTTCAATATTTATCGTATAATTTGCAGGAACTCCGTCAATTATTCCACCAATTGCCTCTCCGTGAGATTCACCAAAAGTCGTTAGTCGAAATAATTTACCAAAGCTCGAACTCATTATTTACAAATTGTTTCTTCTGTTATTTTAAGAATCTTTCTAACCTCTTCTAAAGTTGGTGCTTCTGCATAAGTTCTCAAAACAGGTTCAGTTCCTGAAGGACGAATCATTAACCATCTATCCTCATCGAAGAAGAATTTGAACCCATCAATTGTTCCGACACTTTTCACAGAATACTCTCCAAAGTTTTTGTATTTACCCGCTTCACAGTTGGCAATAATGCTTTGTTTTAATTCTTCTGTAATATGTAAATCACTTCTTTCGAATTTGAATCCACCGACTATTTCATACACTTCTGCAATTAAATCATCAAGAGTTTTACCTCATTTCGCCATGAATTCCCAGATGATTAATCCCATCCAGATTCCATCACGTTCAGGAATATGTCCTTTTACGGCAATTCCACCAGATTCTTCTCCACCAACCAAAACATCCTCTGCAACCATAATGTCTGCAATGTATTTGAAGCCAATTTTAACGACTTCCGAAGGTAAATTATAATGATCTGCCATTACTTTTACTCGAGGTGTTGTACTAAAAGCTGTAGCAACTTTCCCTGTTTCTTTCTTGTATTTTGCTAGATAATGAATCAGCAATAAGATGATATGATGAGAATCAATAAACTCTCCACTTCCATTGTACAAACCGATTCTATCTGCGTCACCATCAGTTGCTAGAGCACAATCGATTTTTCCATTTTCTTTAATAAAAGCTTCTAATTCTTGTAAATTCTTTGCAATTGGTTCAGGGGCTTGTCCGTAGAATGATGGATTATTCTCACAATGCATAAATTCAATATTTGGCAAAATACGTTTCATTGCATCTTGTCCAGCGCCATACATTCATCGTACATTAAATTTAGCCCAGATTTCTCAATCGCTTCAATGTCAAAATTTGCTCGAACATGATCCACGTACATTGTTTCCAAATCAACCACTTCAACTAAAGGAGAGTTCAGTGAAACCTTCGTTAAGTCAACCGGATTTACATCTGGGATTTGGTCTTCCACTTCTTGGACAGAAGATGGCGTTAGCGGTCCACCGTGGTGTGATTTTAATTTGTAACCGTTGTATGAAGGAGGATTATGACTTGCTGTAATTACAACACCAAGCGAACATTCTAATTTTACTGCCCCCAATGAAATCATTGGAGTAGATACAAAACCTTTGGCCATTTTCACATTCACACCTTCTGATATGAAAACTTTTACAGCTGTTTCAACGAAAAGTTCACCTGCAAAACGACAGTCGTGTCCAATTACAATGCTTGGATTTTCAAAATTTGCTTTTACCCATTGGGCAGTAGCAAATGAAACACGTGCAACATTTTCAACGGTATATTCTTGAGCGATAATTGCTCTCCAACCGTCCGTACCAAATTTTATTTTTTGTATCATATTCTATGTAAGTTAGACTTTAAGTAATTCGCACTTCGACACTTCGACAAGCTCAGTGCTCAGTGCTCAGTCTATTTTTTAAATTCGTTAATTGTTTTTTCGATGATTGAAACGCATTCCATTAGTTCATCTTTTGTCATCACTAATGGTGGTGCAAAACGAATGATATTTCCATGCGTTGGTTTCGCAAGTAGTCCATTTTCTTTCAACGCAACGCATAAGTTCCACGCCGTTTCAGATTCTTCTGTATCGTTTACAATAATTGCATTCAACAATCCTTTTCCACGTACCTTAAGAACTAATTCCGAACCATCTATAATTCGTTGCATTTCGCTTCTAAACAATTCACCTAAAACTTGAGCATTATTTGCTAGTTTTTCATCCGTAACAACTTCCAAAGCAGCAATAGCTACTTTAGCCGCAACAGGATTCCCTCCAAAAGTTGACCCATGTTGACCTGGTTGAATCACATTCATCACTTCATTATCAGCTAAAACAGCCGAAACAGGATAAACACCCCCAGAAATAGCTTTTCCTAGAATTAAGATGTCTGGTTGCACATTCTCGTGATCAACTGCTAACAACTCACCTGTTCTTGCGATACCTGTTTGAACTTCATCTGCGATAAACAAAGTATTGTTTGCTTTACATAAATCGTAAGCTTTCTTTAAGTAGCCATCAGCAGGAACATAAACACCTGCTTCACCTTGAATAGGTTCAACCAAGAATCCTGCAACATTTTTTGTTGTAATGCTTTTTCTAAAGCATCAATATCATTATAAGGAATACGAATAAAACCAGGCGTAAAAGGTCCAAAATTTTTCTTTGCTACTTCATCATTTGAAAAAGAAACAATTGTTGTTGTTCTTCCGTGAAAATTATTTTCACAAACAATAATTTGCGCTTGATTTTCTGCAATATTATTTTTTTCATACGCCCATTTTCTACATAATTTAATGGCAGTTTCAACAGCTTCTGCTCCTGTATTCATAGGAAGAACTTTATCGAATCCAAAATATTCTGTTACAAACTTCTCGTAAGGTCCAAGAGAATCGTTGTAAAAAGCACGAGAAGTCAATGTCAATCTTTTTGCTTGATCAATCATTGCCCCAACAATTTTAGGGTGACAATGCCCTTGATTTACGGCAGAATAAGCAGACAAGAAATCGTAATATTTCTTTCCTTCAACGTCCCAAACGTGTACGCCTTCACCTCTTTTCAACACAACCCCAAGAGGATGATAATTATGAGCTCCATGCTCATTTTCCATATTTACGTAATCTTCTGATGTCATTTTACCTTGTACTGTACTCATAACTATTGTTTTCTCTATATTTTGAATAATAAATGTAGTCTGTTAGATTGAGTGCAAAAGTACATTTTTAAGAAGATTAAAGCAAATAGAATTAAAGCTTTCTGTTTTGAAAAGATTATGATTTACCAAGAAGAAGAATGTGTAGTTAATTCACATTCATTCAGAGACCTCGAGTAGAAAATTAAAACAACTTCGGTTGATCATCTCCGTCATCATCTTTCTTTACATCCCATTCTACGGTTTCAGAAACATCATCTTCAATGGGGGTAATTTCCTCTGATTTTTTAGGTTCTGGCCAAGGTTCTTCTCCATTTTCAGGAATATTCAAAATAATTTCTTTGACTTTCAATTTCGTCATTTGATTTCCTTGCGACTTCATGCCTTTTACGTCAATAAAATCGGCAATATTAACAATTGTGTCTGGTAAATGTTTCGTCGCTTTAAATAGTTTATTGTAGACAATTCTAGCCTGTGGTCGATATGACGTAGATACCATATCAAGACTTGAACCTTCCGATTCTGAAATAAACATCACTTTTTTATCCGTTGTAATTTCGCAAGTAAACCTTTTACAATAATGCATTTCTTTAGAGCCATCATAATAAACAGCAGAAATCGGATGCTCAGGATTCCATTTTTCAATATGAATCATATCATCGTCGAAATGTGTCGATAAATCAAAATTACTCAATCGATACTCTCCAGAACTGTATAGTGTTAAAATCTTATCCGTTCCTTTAAACTCTCCTAAGAACTTACCACGCCCATCATCATTTAGGCGACTAACAACCTCATCGAACCATATTTTCCGAGCAGCCAGCGTTGAACCTCCAACTTCTTTTTGAATGATTTTAGAAACAATCTCTTTAGTTACTCGATTTCCACCAGCACCACGCCCTTTGATGAGTAAGTCGCCCATATCAACATCAAATTTCAATCGCTTCAGATGCGGTCTTGCTCGTAGAACAACCGTAACAACTTCACGCTCTCCATTTGGATGAACGGTGAAGTACAGCATTTTTGAACCTTTCGTTCCTTTGGTTAAATCATATTCTGTATCCCGAGTGATTGAGTTCACATTGAAACGTTTCATCATGGTTGCCCCCCCTTTTCCATCTTGATACATCAGGTGGTACACCGTTCTTTTATCTCCTCTTTTCCATACGTTTGCATAGATGATTCCTTTCCCAACGAACTTTTTATCGGAAATTTTGGTCACCATCATTTTACCCGAAGCAAAGAAAACAATAATGTCGTCTATATCAGAGCAATCCGAAATATATTGTGCTTTCTTCAGGTTATGCCCAATAAATCCTTCTTCATAATCAACGTATAATTTCTTATTCGCTATGATTACTTTAGAAGCATTTATGGATTCAAATATTTTAATTTCTGTCTTACGTTCTTTCCCTTTTCCAAATCTCTTTTTAAGATCTTTAAAGTAGTCTATTGCATAGTCGATCAAATGTTCAAGGTTATTTTTCACCTCCTCCATTTCTCCTTCAATTTTCGCTATTGTATCATCTGCTTTTGAGGCATCAAATCGTGTAATACGAATCATTGGGATTTGGGTCAGACGATGTAAGTCTTCGTCTGCAATCTCTCTAATTAATTGCTTTTTGAACGGTTTAAATGCTTTGTATAAATATTCATACAATGTGGTTTTATCAGAATAATTTTTGAAGTCAATGTACATTTCTTCATTGATAAAAATCTTTTCTAAAGTTGAAAAATGCCATTGTCGTTCTAATTCTTCTAGACGAATTTCCAATTCTCTTTTAAGCAAATGAACTGTTGTGTCCGTGTTTACTTTAAGAATTTCTGTCACCCCCATAAATCGAGGCTTATCGCCATCAATTACAGATGTATTTGGAGAAATAGAAACCTCGCAATCTGTAAAAGCATACAGCGCATCCATTGTTTTATCCGGAGATACACCTGGAGCTAAATGAATAACAACCTCTGCAAGTGCAGCTGTATTGTCTTCTATTTTTTTTATTTTTATTTTTCCTTTATCATTTGCTTTCAGAATAGAATCGATGAGTGAAGTCGTTGTCCCAAATGGAATCTCTGTCACCATTAATGTCTTCTTATCCTTCTTACTCACTTTTGCTCTCAACCGAATCTTCCCCCCCCTTAATCCATCGTTGTAATTCGATACATCAATCATTCCTCCATTCGGAAAATCAGGATAAAATAAAACTTTCTTTCCTCTCAAATGATTAATCGATTGATCAATTAGTTCGATAAAGTTATGCGGCATAATTTTACACGCCATACCAACAGCAATACCTTCTGCCCCTTGAGCAAGAAGTAATGGGAACTTTACGGGTAATTGGTCCGGCTCATTGTTTCTACCATCATAACTCTTTAACCACTTCGTCGTTTTTGGATTAAATAGAATATGATTCGCTAATTTAGAAACTCGCGCTTCGATATAACGAGCAGCCGCAGCACGATCTCCTGTCAATGTATTCCCCCAGTTTCCTTGGCAATCAACCAATAAATCTTTCTGACCGATATTCACCAAAGCGTCTCCAATTGAAGCATCTCCATGAGGATGATATTTCATCGTATTTCCGATGATGTTTGCTACTTTATTGTATCGACCATCATCCATTTCTTTCATGGAATGCATTATCCTACGTTGCACTGGTTTAAAACCATCATACAATGAAGGAACTGCTCTTTCAAGAATTACATATGAAGCATAATCCAAAAACCAATTCTCATACAAACCACTAACAGGAATGATGTTATCATCCAGTTCACGATCACTAAATGGACTAGAGTCATTGTCTTGCCCCTCGTTCAATTCGTTGTTTTCTAACTCGTCGTTTTCTTCGGACATATTATGAAGCTTTTTCTATTTTTTTCTTTTTACTATCACCAACATCTTCCTTCACTTCTTCCTCAACTCTTAAATTATTGATGATAAACTCTTGTCTTGCAGGTGTGTTTTTCCCCATGTAGTAAGAGAGAATTTCATCAATTGAAGAATCTTTGGAGAGTATGACAGGTTCTAATCGAATATCTTCCCCAATAAAATGCTTAAACTCATCCGGCGATATCTCACCCAACCCTTTAAATCGTGTAATTACTGCTGTTTTACCAAGTTCAATTAGAGCATCTATTCTTTCTTGATCTGAATAACAATAAATTGTTTTCTTTTTATTCCGCACTCTAAATAAAGGTGTTTCGAGCACATAAACGTGATTTCTTTTGATTAAATCAGGGAAGAATTGCAAGAAGAATGTCAATAACAACAAACGAATGTGCATCCCATCGACATCGGCATCAGTTGCAATTACGATTTTATTGTACCGTAAATCATCCATATCTAATTCAATATTCAATGCTGCTTGTATCAGGTTGAATTCTTCATTCTCATAGACAACTTTTTTCGTCAACCCATAACTATTCAAAGGTTTTCCTTTCAAAGAGAATACGGCTTGTGTTTTCACATCTCTTGATTTGGTAATCGAACCAGACGCAGAATCTCCCTCCGTAATAAATAGTGTTGTATTTTCTCTCAACACATTCTTCGTATCCGTAAAATGCACTCTACAATCTCTCAGTTTTTTATTATGAAGGTTTGCTTTCTTAGCTCGATCTCTTGCAATTTTACGAATACCCGAAAGTTCTTTTCGTTCTTTCTCCGATTGCTTAATCTTACGCTCAATTACTTCAGCAACATCAGGGTTTCTGTGTAGAAAATTATCTAACTTTTCTTTCAAAAAATCATTGATAAATGCACGCATTGATTTTCCTTCAGGTTCAATTTCCAAAGAGCCTAACTTTGTTTTCGTTTGCGATTCAAAAACGGGTTCCATAACTTTTACAGCTATTGAAGCTACAATAGATTGACGGATATCCGATGCTTCATAATTCTTTCCAAAGAAATCTTTTATCACTTTCGCAATTGACTCCCGAAAAGCACTCTGATGCGTCCCCCCCTGAGTTGTATGCTGCCCGTTTACAAAAGAATAATAATCCTCTCCATACGTTTTACCGTGTGTAAATGCCACTTCAATATCTTCTCCTTCTAGATGAATAATCGGATAAAGAGGTTCCCCATCCATATTATTCTCCAACAAGTCTTTCAATCCATTCTTTGAAAAAAACTTCTCTCCATTCATATTGATTGTCAACCCTCTATTGAGGTAACAATAATTCCACATCATTTTAGCAAGATATGGTGTTTTGAAAGCATATTTTTTAAAGACTGTTTCATCTGGAACAAACTCTACATAAGTTCCATTTTGTTCTTCTGTTTTTTCAATTTTCGATTCTTCTATTAATTCTCCACGACAGAAGGTTGCCGATTTTTTCTCACCATCTCTTACAGAATACACTAAAAAATGAGAAGACAAAGCATTTACAGCTTTAGAACCAACGCCATTCAGTCCAACGGATTTTTTAAACGCTTTTGAATCGTATTTCCCTCCAGTATTAATCTTCGAGACAACATCAACAACTTTTCCTAAAGGAATACCACGTCCATAATCTCGGATAATTACTTTTCCTTCTTTAATTTTAACAGATACTTTTCGTCCATTCCCCATGACGAATTCATCGATACAATTATCAATTACTTCTTTTACGAGGATATAAATTCCGTCATCGGCAGAAGAACCATCACCCAACTTCCCGATGTACATCCCTGGTCTTAAACGAATATGTTCTTTCCAATCGAGTGATCGTATGTTGTCTTCGGTATATTGATTTTCTGCCATTCTAATTCGGTTTAATTGGACAATTACCAAATATAACACAGAAAGTCGTGTGATTTACCTATGAACCACATAACTTATTCACTTTACCACGTTTAAAACTACCAAATTACAATAAATCAACTTTCAAAAAAATGCTCTCTTTTAAATTTTAGTACATTTGAAAAAAAAACAATTCTTATGAAAACAATCATTTACACTTTTATAGTTGCAGTTATTTTAAGTTCATGTTCAACAAACACAGAAATTTCTGAATCGAATCAAGAAATATCACAAGAACAAGAGGTAGCTACCTCGGATAACGAAACAGTAGAAATAACCACAAATTATATCGAAATAAACTCAGATGAAATACTGATTTCAACGGCCATTTTAGCTGCGCCAGAAAACGGTAGAGAAAAATGTACAGTCATTGGATACAACATGGCGGGTGAATTCGTGACATTAAAAGAAGGGTCGAATGAGTTTGTTTGCCTAGCCGACAACCCTAATAAAGAAGGTTTCAGTGCAGCTTGCTATCACAAAAGTCTTGAACCATTTATGGCAAGAGGCAGGGAATTAAAAGCAGAAGGAAAAAATCATCAAGAGGTTTTTGACATTAGAGAAGAAGAAGTTAAATCAGGAAAATTAAAAATGGGCGATCCTGGAGCAACGCTTCATATTTACTTTGGAGACAACAAACAATTTGATGCAGGAACAAATACAGTTCCTGGCGCAATTTACCGTTACGTTGTTTACCTTCCTTGGGCGACTTCTGAATCGACTGGTTTACCTGAGCAGCCATTTTCATCAAACCACCCATGGATTATGAATCCTGGAACGCATAAAGCACATATTATGATATCTCCTATCAATCAAAAATAATAGTCCTTAATTTAAAAACGCCGAATGAAAATTATTCATTCGGCGTTTTTTGTTCATGTTTTTTATTAATACTTCATTAACTCAGCGATAACAGTTGTCAATCTATCTTTCGGTAAGAATTGTTTTTCTAACTGCTCAACAAATGGCACTGGCGTATCGATAGAAGCAACCCGTTTAACTGGCGCATCCAAATATTCAAAACAATTTTCAGAAATTAAGGCAACAATTTCACCACCAATTCCTCCGGTTAAACAATCTTCATGCAGAACGATTACTTTTCCAGTTTTTTTAGCAGCTGTAAATATTGCTTCTTCATCCAAAGGTAATAATGTACGAAGATCAAGAATTTCAACACTTAACTCAGGATGCTCATTCGCATAATTTCTTGCCCAATGGACACCAAAACCATAAGTAATAATGGTCAAATCATCTCCTCCACGAATTGTATTTGCTTTCCCTATTTCTAAAGTATAATATTCATTATGTACTTCTTCACGAATTGATCGATACAAATTTTTGTGTTCAAAAAACATGACTGGGTTTGGATCTTCAATCGCAGCAGCCAATAATCCTTTTGCTTCAGATGGTGAAGAAGGATAAACAATTTTCAATCCAGGCGTATGAAAAAACCAAGCTTCATTACTTTGAGAATGAAAAGGACCTGCAGCAGAACCTGCACCTGTAGGCATCCTTACAACAACATCAGCATTTTGCCCCCATCTCCAATGCGTTTTAGCTAAATTATTTATAATTTGATTAAATCCACATGTCACGAAATCACCAAATTGCATTTCGACAACCGCTTTCATTCCAGCAATTGACAAACCTAAACCTGCACCGATTATCGCAGATTCACAAATAGGAGTATTTCTCACACGATCTTTACCAAACTCATCTACAAAACCTTCTGTTACTTTAAAAACACCTCCATACTCAGCGACATCTTGTCCCATAATGATTAAGTCATCAAATTTCTCCATCGACTGACGAAGTCCATCATGAATAGCATCAATAAATCGTTTTTCAGAAGTTTTTCCTTTTGGAGGGTTAAATTCTGGCGTATGACTTTTAAATAAATCCGTGTATTCAGCAGTAAGGTCAGGTATTACTTCTCCCTCTGCAAAAGCCACATCTAAACCATCTTGAATTTCTTTTTTTATTGCTTTCGTATATTCAATTTCAATATCATCCGTTAGAACACCTTCTTTTTTCAAGAATGCTGTATAATTTGACAAAGGATCAAATTCCTCCCATTCATCTTGAATTCCATCTGGATAATATTTTGTTCCAGAAGCCTCTTCGTGCCCTCTCATTCTAAAAGTCATCAACTCAAGAAGAACTGGTTTAGGATCTTTTCTCATTTCTTCCGCCAATTGACGAACAGTTGAAATAACTTCAAGAATATTATTTCCATTCACCTGAACAGCCTTCATTCCATATCCAATCCCTTTATCGATGAATTGCTCACAGTTATATTGCTCTTCTGAAGGTGTTGACAAGCCCCAACGATTATTTTCTATCGCAAATATCACCGGTAAATCCCAAACAGATGCAACATTTAAGGCTTCATGAAAATCACCTTCGCTTGCTCCACCATCTCCGGTAAACACAAGTGTCGCTTTTTTTTGGTCACGTACTTTTGATGCAAGCGCCACTCCATCAGCCAAAGCCAATTGAGGTCCTAAATGAGAAATCATTCCTACAATCTTGTATTCTTGTGTTCCAAAATGAAAAGAACGATCTCTTCCTTTTGTAAAACCAGACATTTTCCCTTGAAACTGTGCGAATAATCTATTTAACGGAATTCCTCTCGTTGTAAAAACTCCCAAATTACGGTGCATTGGGAAGATATACTCTTCTTTATCCATTGCGATTGTTGTTCCAACAGAAATTGCTTCCTGCCCCCAACCTGAAAACCATTTAGATATTTTCCCTTGACGAAGAAGAATCATCATTTTTTGTTCAATCAATCTAGGTTTAAGTAATTGAACATAGATAGATAGTAATTCCTTATCATCAAACCCTTGACGATTATAGTTGATTGTTCTTTTATCGGTTTTAGCCATAACTCATTTAGTATAACAACAAAGCTAACAAATAGAATTCTTTGAAGAAGAATATTTACCAGAAAAAAAAGGTTAACATTCTTAGAATGCTAACCTTTTTAAAAAATTATATTTTAGGTTCTTAAACGAGACCCTGATCAATCATAGAATCGGCAACTTTTACGAAACCAGCAATATTTGCCCCTTTTACGTAATCAGTATAACCACCTTCAGTACCATAAGATACACATGCTTCATGGATAGACACCATAATACTGTGTAATTTCTCATCTACTTCTTCAGCAGTCCAAGAAAGACGTAAAGAGTTTTGAGACATTTCTAATCCTGAAGTTGCTACTCCACCAGCGTTAGATGCTTTTCCAGGCGCAAATAATATTTTCGCTTCTTGGAATAACTCAATTGCTTCTGGTGTTGACGGCATATTTGCCCCTTCAGCAACACACATCACTCCGTTAGATAATAAAGCTTTTGCTTCATCACCATTTAATTCATTTTGAGTTGCACAAGGAAGAGCTACATCAGCTTTTACAGACCAAGGTCTAGCATTTGCAGTAAACTTAGCAGAAGGGTATTTCTCAACATATTCAGAGATACGACCTCTACGTACATTTTTGATTTCCATAACGAAAGCTAATTTCTCAGCATCGATACCAGCTTCGTCATAAATAAATCCTGAAGAATCAGACATCGTCACGACTTTACCTCCTAATTGAGTAGCTTTTTCACATGCGTATTGTGCTACATTTCCTGAACCAGAAATAGCAACAATCTTCCCTTCAAAAGAATCGTTTTTCGTTGCCAACATTTCTTTAGCAAAATAAACAGTACCATAACCAGTTGCTTCCGGACGAATCAAAGACCCACCCCAATTAGCTCCTTTTCCAGTCAAAATACCAACAAACTCATTGCGAATTCTTTTGTACTGACCAAACATGTATCCAATCTCACGACCACCAACACCAATATCTCCCGCAGGAACATCAGTATTTGCTCCAATATGACGTGATAATTCAGTCATAAAAGATTGACAAAACTTCATCACTTCGTTATCTGATTTTCCTTTTGGATTAAAATCAGCTCCACCTTTACCACCTCCCATAGGAAGAGTTGTTAAAGAATTTTTAAACACTTGCTCAAAACCCAAGAATTTCAAAATTGAAAGATTCACTGAAGGATGAAAACGTAAACCACCTTTATAAGGTCCGATTGCAGAATTAAATTCAACTCTATGACCTCTATTCACTTGAACATCACCATTATCATCGATCCAAGGTACTCGGAACATAATTGTTCTTTCTGGCTCAACCATTCGGTCTAAAATTTTAGCCTCTTTATACTTGGGTGTTTCTTCGATCACTGGTATTACAGCTTCAGCAACTTCGTGAACAGCTTGTAAAAATTCAGTTTCATGACCATTTGTTGCTTTCACTTTCTCCATGAAAGCATCAATTTGTGCTTGGTATTTATTTGACATTTTAAATGTGTTTTATTTTACGAGAACAAAAGTAAATAATTTTTAAGTTTAAAACACAAAAAAATACCTTATGTTTGGATTTCTAAAATATTGGTTAAAAAAAAACAAAACATAAGCAACTTAATAAAACCAATCTCGTTATGTTTGTATAAATTATATACTACCCATTAAGAATAATATGATTATGAAAATAAGAAAATTAATACTCACACTATTAAGTTTTGCTACATTTACTACCTATGGACAAAACATTTGTTTAGGTACAGATGCTACTGTTTGTGTGGGGACTCCTATAACCATTGAAGATTGCAACCCAGGTGGTGGTGGCGGTGGTGCGAACGTTATCTCATTATCTCCTGCTGCTCAATCATATTCTTTAAATGATGATGAATACACAGGTATTGTAAACATTGGTTTCTCATTCGACTTTTATGGTAACACCTTTAATCAGTGTATAATTGGATCAAATGGCATTATATCTTTCAATTTAGGGAACGCAGGTGGTTTTTGCCCTTGGGCTTTAGGCGGAATAGGCCCTCTTCCAAGCACTGGATTTGCTGACGGTTTTAATTCATTGATGCCTGCATATCAAGACATGGACCCTTCATCAACGAACTCCCCAAATGCAGAAATTCTAAGCGAAACAATCGGAACTGCTCCTAACAGACGATTCATCATACTCTATAAGGATGTTATATCCTTTGGAGCTCAGTCTGGTGAATGTTCTTATTTAGGTGTTATACTAAACGAAACTTCAAATACCATAGAATTTCATCTAGGAAATAAACCCTTAACCCCAACATGGAATAGCGGTTTGGCTTTTCAAGGAGTTGAAAACTCTACGGGAACTGTTGCTCACATGACTCCAGGTAGAAACAACACTCAATGGACTGCTTTTCAAGAAGCAAAAATATGGACACCAACTTCTCCAACAAACACTTCAAATTATACGATATCTAGTATTCCTTACATGACAATCACAAGTCCAAATTCTACCTATACTTGGGCGAATACTGCAAATACAAACACACAACCTTACAACAACGGATTTCTTATTGTAAACCCTGTCCTTCCTGGTGTTACTGGATATTATTTAACAGTTCAAGCTACAGGCTGCGGCCCAGTTGGAGGTAATTCAGATACAACTTTTATTACAGGCGTTTCTTCTTCTGTAATAGCTACAGCAGTTAACGATATCTGTTCTGCAGGAATTGGGTCTGTTACAGCTACACCAACAAGTGGCCAACCACCTTACACATTTGACTGGCCGACTTTAGGAAATGCTACAACTCAAACAGTGAATAATGTTTCAGCTGGGACATACCAAGTTATTATGACAGATGGAATGGGCTGTCAATCTGGTACAAATGTTACAGTTGGTGACACACCAGCAAACTACAACAGCAGTTCGACATTAGTATCATGTCCAGTAGGAAATGACGGTACAGCTTTTGCTGAAATGATTCCTGTTTTGGGTAACTTAACGTATCAATGGGATGATCCAGCTGCTCAAACAACTCAAACAGCTGTCAATTTAACGGCAGGAACTTATAATTGCATCATTACATCTGACATCGGTTGCTCTAACACTGTTACTGTCATTGTGACAGAAATACCGGGAATGCAAGCTAATATCGTTAATCAAACAGATGTTACTTGTAATAGCGGGAACGACGGTATGATTGAATTAAATGTAGTTGACGGATCTTTTCCTTACATATATTCTTGGGACAATTCAACTTCTACAACAAACATTGCTAACGATTTAATGGTTGGCGCACATACGATAACAATTACAGATGATTTAGGTTGTGTTATAACTGTGAACGGAAACTTAGGTCAACCAACTGCGTTAACCATTACAAACTTAACTCCAGATACTCAAATCTGTCCTGAAGATGATATTACATTAAATGTTACTGGTAGCGGAGGTTCTTCTCCTTATACTTTTACATGGAGTGAGAATGGTCAAAATATAGGTACTGGAACAAGTATTTTAGTTGACCCTGTAAACACAGATACTTATTATACAGTTATTCTTTCAGAACAATGTGGTTCTCCTGAAGCATATGATACTGTAAAAATTTATTTTCCAACACCAATTATTCCTTCTGCAGTTCCTGATATGATGGAGAAATGTGTTCCGGATACATTCTATTTTACAAACACATCATCAAACCCAACCGAAATTGAAACTACATTCTGGGAATTTGGTGACAACATTACGCATAATGAAATTGCAACTGGAACAAATCCTGTTCAACATTATTATGATGCTACAGGATTCTTTGATATTATTTTAACAACCACTTCAATCTACGGTTGTGTTTATACCGACACGATGAAAAATTTAATAGAAGTTTTGCCTTCTCCTATTGCAGATTACAACTTCTCTAAAAACCCAACAACAATTTTTGAAACTGCAATTAAAATGCAAGACAAATCATCTTATGATGTAGTAAGTTGGAATTGGGATAGTCCTCATTCTGTTCCTTCTACAAGCACAGAAACAAATCCAACATTTATGTTTCCTGATGGAGAAGTTGGTCTATATCCAATCACTTTAGCGGTTGAAACTGCAAGAGGCTGTGTAGATACAGTTACTTATATGCTAAGCGTTATTGAAGATATATTATTTTATGCTCCAAACGCTTTTACTCCTGATGGAAACGAGTTTAACCAAACATGGAAACCTATTATTTCTGGTATTGACATTTATGATTATGAAATGATTATTTTCAATCGTTGGGGACAAGTAATATGGGAAAGTCACGATCCGAATGTTGGTTGGGATGGCACCTACAAAGGGAGAGAACTTGCAAACGATACTTATATTTGGAAAGCGATTGTTAAGACTCCACATACAGATGATCGTAAAGTTTTTAATGGATCCGTTGCTATTCTTCGAGGAAAAAACTAACCTAAAAATCGAATGACAAAAAAAAGAGAGCTTTGGTTCTCTTTTTTTATGGAATAATCATTGATACAGTTTACATTATTGTTCTTACTTTTACAAAAAAAGAAATTCATGAAAAAAATATTATTAGCATCAGCAATTGCTTTATCATTTACATCTTGTGATGTTTTAAATGAAGTCGCAGGATCCGTTTTAACTGAAGGTTCAACCTCTGCAGCTCCTGGACTTACAAATGCAGATGTCAGTTCTGGCTTAAAAGAAGCGTTAACTGTTGGTATTACCAATTCAGTTGATTTGACCTCAGTTACAAATGGCTTTTGGGACAATTCTGATATTCGAATTCCTTTCCCTCAAGAAGCGATTAAAGTAAAAAATTACGCTGAAGATCTAGGACTCAATCAACAGGTTACAAAATTTGAAGCAACGATGAACCACGCTGCTGAAGAAGCAACCAAAGAAGCGCTCCCTATTTTTAAAAATGCAATCATGGGAATGAGTATTTCTGATGGGTTTGCCATTTTGAATGGAGGCGACGGTGCTGCAACACATTTCTTGAAGCAAAACACTACATCGGGGCTTAAAACTGCTTTTCAACCCAAAATTGATGCAGCAATTTCTGAAGTTCAACTGACTAATTACTGGAATCCAATTATTAATAAATACAACACAGCAATGACATTTACAGGAGGGGAAAAAATGAACCCTGATTTAAATGACTACGTTAATAATTTAGCCATAGATGGATTATTCAAAATGGTAGAAGTCGAAGAAAATAAAATTAGAAAAGACCCTGCTGCACGAGTTTCAGCTATTCTACAAAAAGTATTCGGAAGCATCGGTCAGTAAATCGATTAAGCTTATTTAAAAAGGCATTCTCATTAATGAGAGTGCTTTTTTTCGTATATTTACTATCCACAAAAAAATAAAACGAATGCAATATCCTCCTTCTGAACTTGTATTAAACGATAAAGGTCAAGTGTATCACCTAGGATTATCTCCTGAAAATATTTCTACAAAAATAATTCTCGTAGGAGACCAAGATCGTGTAAAACTAATATCCTCCTTCTTCGATTCCGTTGAGCACTCTTCTCAACACCGTGAATTCGCTTGCTCAACGGGTGTTTACAAAGGGAAAAGAATCTCAGTTGTATCAACGGGTATTGGAACAGATAACATTGATATTACAATCAATGAGTTGGATGCTTTGGTTAATATTGACTTAGAAAAAAGAGAGAATAAGGACGCATTAACTTCTTTAGACCTTATTCGTATTGGCACTTGTGGAATTTTACAACCAGAAGTCCCTATTCACTCATACATTCTAACAACACATGCATTCGGACTAGATAATGTTGCGCATTTTTACAATATCAAGCATGATATTAACGATATAGAATTAAACAAAAAAATTAACGATTACATTCAACTTCCAAAAGAAATAATTACATACACAACAAAAGCTTCTGATAAATTATTCTCTAAACTTTCTTCTGAAAAAACAGTGGAAGGAATCACAATCACAAGCAGTGGTTTTTACGGCCCACAAGGCAGGAAACTAAGATTAAACACAAAGAATGATGCGCTCGGAGAACGTTTAACTACATTTTCAGATGGAGAACATCGAATCACCAACTTTGAAATGGAAAGTTCTGCTCTTTTCTCTTTAGGAAAAGCAATGGGGCATAATTGTGCAACCATTTGTTTAGGAATAGCCAATCGTCCAACGAAAGATTTCTCGAAAGACTACAATCCTTCAATGCTCGGATTGATTGAATATGTTTTAGATAAGATTTAATGCAATCTATTTCAATTCTTGGTTGTGGATGGCTCGGTGAAAGAATCGGAATATCTTTCTTAAAAAAAAGTTGGGTAGTGAATGCATCATCTAGAAATGAAAATCGATTAAAAGAAATTTCAAAAATTGGTTTTCAATCTTTTCAACTTGACATTGAAGATTCAACAACTCTTCATCAAGATTTTTTTGCTGCTGACTATTTAATCATTGCAACAACGAATAAGAATGTTTCAGCTCACCAAAGACTTCTTGAAGTTATTACTAAAAGTCAAATCAAGAAAGTTTTTTTTATTAGTTCGACATCCGTTTATAAGAAAACAAAGAATGCCATTTCAATTGATTCACCACTCATTGATTCACCACTCGTAGAAATAGAAAAAGTTTATCTTACTTCAAAAAATATATACATATTAAGATGCGGAGGGTTAGTTGGTGACAATCGACAACCAGGGAATTTTTTCAAAAAAGGCGCGACAATTAAAAATCCAGATGGAATTGTGAAGTTAATACATTATGAAGAAATCATTTCAATGATTAATTCGCTGCTTGTGACAGATAATCAACAAGTAATTCATAACCTTATTAGAGAATCTATCCAAAGCCGTTTTGAATTTTACAGCAATGCTTATAGAGATCTACATGGTGAAAATGGAAATTTTTCGCAGTAGGGGTTAGGTTAGTAGGGTTAAGTCGCGACTTAACCCTACTAACCTAACCCCTACTGCGACGAAAAAAACGAAAACAAACTATTACATATTCCTTCTATATTGACCACCAACTTGAAACAACGATTTTGTAATTTCACCAATTGATGCATACTTACATGTTTCGATTAAAAGTTCAAAAATATTTCCATTTTGAATAGCAACTTCTTGAATTTTAGCAATCCATTCTTCTGATTCTGAAGAATATGTCGCTTTCAATTCTTTCAACATCTTAATTTGATATGCTTTTTCTTCTTCGGTTGCGCGAACGACTTCTTTCGGTAATACTGTTGGAGAACCATTTTTGCTCAAGAAAGTATTCACACCGATAATTGGAAATTCTCCGTTATGTTTCAAAGTTTCATAATACAATGATTCTTCTTGAATTTGAGAACGTTGATACATTGTTTCCATTGCACCTAACACTCCTCCACGCTCTGTAATTCTATCAAATTCTCTAAGTACAGCCTCTTCAACTAAGTCTGTTAATTCTTCTATGATAAACGCACCTTGAATTGGATTCTCATTCTTAGACAACCCTAATTCTTTATTGATAATCAACTGGATTGCCATTGCTCTACGAACTGATTCCTCCGTTGGAGTTGTAATTGCCTCGTCATACGCATTGGTATGTAAAGAATTACAATTGTCATTAATTGCATACAATGCTTGAAGAGTTGTACGAATATCATTAAAATCAATTTCCTGTGCATGCAACGAACGACCTGAAGTTTGAATATGGTACTTCAACATCTGCGCTCTAGGGTTCGCTCCGTATTTTTTACCCAAAGCTTTTGCCCATAATCTACGAGCAACACGACCTATTACGGCATACTCTGGATCGACTCCATTCGAGAAGAAAAACGATAAATTTGGACCGAAATCATTGATATCCATTCCACGACTGAGGTAATATTCTACGTAAGTAAATCCATTTGCTAACGTGAATGCCAATTGTGTAATTGGATTTGCACCTGCTTCTGCAATATGATAACCTGAAATTGAAACAGAATAAAAATTTCGTACACCGTTTGTAATAAAATACTCTTGTACGTCCCCCATCAAACGCAGTGCGAATTCAGTTGAAAAAATACACGTATTCTGTGCTTGATCTTCTTTTAAAATATCCGCTTGAACCGTTCCTCTTACTTGGGTTAATGTTTTTGCTTTAATCTCAGCATAAACGTCTGCAGGAAGAACCATGTCTCCCGTAACTCCAAGTAACATCAAACCTAAACCATCATTTCCTTCTGGTAAATCACCTTGATAAGAAGGTCGTTTCGTTCCTTTGTCTTTGTATATTTTTGCAATTTTAGCTTCAACTTCTTTCTCTAAACCATTTTCTTTGATGTATTTCTCACAATTTTGATCAATTGCTGCATTCATAAAGAAACCTAACATCATTGGTGCAGGACCATTAATTGTCATTGAAACAGAAGTCAACGGTGCCGATAAATCGAATCCAGAATACAATTTCTTTGCATCATCTAAACAACAAATAGAAACACCTGAATTACCTATTTTACCGTAAATATCAGGACGTTCATCTGGATTGTTCCCATAAAGTGTCACAGAATCAAATGCCGTTGATAATCGTTTTGCGGGCATTCCTTTACTCACATAGTGAAAACGGCGGTTGGTTCTTTCCGGTCCACCTTCTCCAGCAAACATTCTCGTAGGATCTTCCCCTTCTCTTTTGAAAGGAAACAATCCAGCTGTGTAGGGAAATTCTCCCGGTACATTTTCTTGCAAAGACCATTTTAAAATATCTCCCCAACCAGTATATTTCGGCATGGAAATTTTTGGAATCTGAGTATGTGAAAGTGATTCTGTATGTGTCTCAATAGACAATTCTCTGTTTCTAACTTTAAATTTAAAAACAGGATCAATGTACTTTTGTTTTTTTGCCTCCCAATTTTCAATGAGAATCCAGTTTTTTGGATCAAAATTCAATTTCTCTAACTCAAAAGCTTCTTGAATTCCTTTAATCAATCGGTCTTTATCTTCAATTTCAGAATTTTTTAATGCTTCCATTGAAGAATGGTACCCCCACAATTTATTGGCAACCTTTACTTGTTCACTCACCCATTTATCATAAGCTCTATTATTTTCTGAAATTTCAGAAAGGTAACGTGTTCTTTCTGGTGGAATAACAAATATTTTTTCTGACATTTCTTGCGTAATCTCAAAAGTTGAGTTCAAATCTGCACCAGCTTTTTTCACCAATAAGTCCATGATTACTTTATACAAAGTATTCATTCCAGGATCATTGAATTGAGAAGCAATCGTTCCGTGAACGGGCATAGAATCCGTTGGTTCATCCCAAAGATTGTGATTTCTTTGGTATTGCTTACGAACATCTCTTAACGCATCCAACGCTCCACGTTTATCAAATTTATTCAACGCGATAACATCAGCAAAATCCAACATGTCAATTTTTTCCAACTGTGTCGCTGCTCCATATTCAGGAGTCATCACATAAAGTGACATATCAGCATGGTCAAGAATTTCTGTATCAGATTGACCGATTCCAGAAGTTTCAAGAATAATTAAATCGTATTCTGCGGCTTTAAGAATCGTTAATGCTTCAGAAACATGTTTTGACAAGGCAAGGTTTGATTGTCTTGTCGCCAAGGAACGCATATAAACACGATCATTGTTAATTGAATTCATTCTAATTCTATCCCCTAACAATGCACCACCTGTCTTTCTTTTAGAAGGATCAACAGAAACAACTGCGATTGTTTTTTTAGGGAAATCAACCAAACAACGACGAACTAACTCATCAACTAATGAAGATTTACCTGCTCCACCTGTTCCTGTAATTCCTAGAACTGGCACAGATACTTTCTCTGCAAGTTGATGTACTTCGTTGAGAATATCTTTTGATTCTTCGGCAAAATTCTCAGCAGCAGAAATAATTCGTGCAATTGCTGGTGCATTCTTTTGTTTCATATCTTCGACAGAACCATTGAGTTTATCTCCTACAGGAAAATCACAACGTTCAATCAGGTCATTAATCATTCCTTGAAGTCCCATTGACCGACCATCGTCCGGATGATAAATACGCTCTATTCCGTATGCTTCAAGTTCTGCTATTTCAGAAGGAAGAATGGTTCCTCCACCTCCACCAAAAATCTTGATGTGAGGAGCACCTTTTTCTTGCAATAAATCGTGCATGTATTTACAATATTCATTATGCCCACCTTGATAAGATGTCATTGCGATGGCTTGAGCATCTTCCTGAATAGCACAATTAACCACTTCTTCCACAGAGCGATCATGCCCTAGATGAATTACTTCGCAACCTGTACTTTGAATAATTCTACGCATAATATTGATTGCCGCATCATGTCCATCAAAAAGGGATGCTGCAGTAACTATTCTTACTTTATTCTTTGGCTGATAAGCTTCAATTCTTTCCATCATAATTGTTGCGATTTATTGCGTCGCGAAGTTAAGGAATTTGCGATAAAAAAGAAAGAAGAAAGCTGTTTTGTTACTTTTTTAACCATTAGAATTCTATATTTGTAAACAAACAAATCAAAAATGGACATTTTATTTCAAATTGCATTAATTATTCTTCCTGCAGGAGCTGTTTTATTGACAGCGATACTTTTTCTTCGCAAATCGGTTGAGCGTGACATTCTCACAACAAATATGGAAATGAAAAAAGAACGCCAAACTTTTTTCTTACCCTTAAGAGTTGATGCCTACCAAAGAGCTATTTTATTGATGGAAAGAGTTCATCCGAACAGTTTAGTTATGAGAATGAACAATCCAGGTATGCCTGCGGCTGCAATGCAAGTAAAATTGCTAGAAGCTATTCGTGAAGAATACGAACACAATATTGCACAGCAGATGTATATTTCACCTCAATCTTGGGAATTGGTTAAAAAAGCAAAAGAAGAGACAATTAAAGTCATCAACATGGCTGGTCAACAAATGGATGCTACATCAATGGCAATGGATTTGAATGCCAAAATTTTTGAAATCACTGCGGAAGTTGGAGAGTTACCTTCTGAGATTGCTGTGAAAATTCTGAAAGAAGAAATTCAACGGTTGTTTTAATTATTTGTCTTCGTTCTTCGCCCTTCACCCTTCACCCTTCACCCTTCACCCTTCACCCTTCACCCTTCGACAAGCTCAGGGTTATGGTTCAGAATCTAATGATTACATCAACGTAATTCGAGTATCTTCTATTTCTATGACATCTCCTGCTCGAAGTTTTGCTCTTTTTCTCGTTTCTAACTCTCCATTTCGAAAAACAAGTTCATCGTCCACAATCATTTTAGCGTGCCCGCCTGTTTGGGCAAGTCCTATTGCTTTGAGCAATTGAATCAATTCGATATATTCTCCGTTAATTTTAAACTCTTCTTTCATCTTTATAAATTTTGTACATATTTTCTGCAGCTTGGAAAGAAGAAATTTTTTCGTTCACCACCTCTTTTTGAATATTTTTCAATTCAAGAATCATTTTATCATCCGTAAAGAAATCGTTGAGGATTAATTCTTTCAATGTTTCAAGCATCCACATTTTATCTTGCTCTTTTCGTTGCTCGTTGAAATGTCCGTTATTTTGTAGTTGTGCTTTAAATTCAAGAATAACATTTAGCACATCCTCTACTCCATCACCCTTCAAAGAACTGCATGTCAACACCTTTGGTGTCCAATTGTTTTTATTTGGTGGAAAAAGATGCATTGCATTCTTATATTCTCTTGCGGCTAATTTCGATTTCTGAATATTATCTCCATCTGCTTTAGTAATTACCAAAGCATCTGCCATTTCCATGATTCCTTTTTTAATTCCTTGCAATTCGTCTCCTGCTCCTGAAAGCATTAGTAGCAAGAAAAAATCCACCATTGATTTCACAACCGTTTCAGATTGTCCAACACCAACCGTTTCAATAAGAATAACATCAAATCCAGCGGCCTCACACAACAGAATACTTTCTCTGGTTTTACGTGCAACGCCTCCTAAATTATCTCCTGCAGGTGAAGGTCGAATAAAGACGTTCTCATTGACAGACAATTCATGCATCCTCGTTTTATCTCCAAGAATACTACCTCCAGAAATGGAACTGGTTGGGTCAACCGCAAGAACAGCCACTTTATGACCATTGTCGGTTAGAATTTTTCCGAAAGATTCAATAAACGTACTTTTCCCAACTCCAGGAACACCTGTAATTCCGATTCGGATAGAATGACCACTTAAAGGCAGACATTTCTGAATCAATACATTTGCATCCATTCTATGTGATTCATTCTGACTTTCAATTAATGTAATCCCAGAACTTAACGCTACACGATCTCCCTTCTTGAGTTGGTCAAAAATTTCCTCTGGCGACATCTTTTTCAAATGCGCTTTTCGTTTTTTTACCCAATTTTCGAAGTTCTTATTTTTCATTGTTGTGAATGATTACGTAAAAATACGTAAAAACAGTTAAGAAATATCAAATTAAGACAATTCAAAGAGTAACATCATCAGTATTACACCAGGATATAAAATCACTAAAGACCACTTTCCATTTACCATCCTTATGGTTAGCCCTACCATTTTCTAAAATTGGAAAAAAATTATGATTTAAGTTAGGATATCTTTTTATTAAATAATTACTCTTAGAATTTTCAATGAACAATAAAGGTAATAAATCACAAGGATCAGCGATTACATCTTCGCTACCATAAGCAATATAAACGGGTATTTTTAGTTTTAACAACTCAGTCACTGTAGGCTTAGAAAAAGACTCCCAAGAAACTAAAATTGAATAGGGATGAATAGAATCTGAAATTTGGAGGAGTTCATAAAAATCATATTGCTCCTTTTGAAGTGAATCAGCTTTTGCCCATGAAATTTTTCCCTTTTCAGCATCTTTTCTTATTTGCCTAATTACTTGTTCAATTCTTCCATAAGGATTATAGCCAAAAAGACCAACATGAGTGATGCTTTTATTTGAAGAAGCCAGACCAACTGCAATTCTTGCACCTTGTGAATGACCAGCAACAATGAGTTTTCCTGAAGTAACCCAACTTTGTTTTTTTAGAAATTTTAAAACCTTGTTGGCTCTTTGCACGTAATTTTCTTGATAATTTGCGCGAAGATATTCACGAGAATAACTATATCTTTTTAATGTATCGGTTACGTAACAATATTGGTCATCTAAATTTTTCTCATGAACAAGAATGGGAGTTTTCGGCATAGAAATAACACATACGTGATAATTTTTATTTAGTTCTTTTACATCAAAATTACTTAGTGAAACAGGAAATACACCATAGTCATCTGTCTTTATAAACAAAGGTACTGGTTGTGACCCTTGACAAAAGAGTAAAAGAGGTTTACTTACATTAAGATTAGTATCTGCAATAACAAAATCAATTGTATCTTTCTTAAGTTTGATTTGAAAATGAGCATAAGAAGTTCCTTTAATATTAGTTTGACCATATATTGTAAATGAAAAAACTACCGCTATTAATATTAGTATTCGTTGAATCATATTTTTATTTTGAGAATAAAAATAAATATACACGAAAAAAAGAATATTTCATGCTATTAAAATCAAAAAATTAACAAAAACTAACTATCTTTATTATAATGAAGAAAATTGCAATCATCGGAGCTGGGTTATCGAGTCTTTCTGCGGCTTGTTTTTTAGCCAAAGCAGGTTTTTCGGTTGACGTTTACGATAAAAACTCCATGCCTGGTGGTCGTTCTCAATACTTTTCAGAAAAAGGTTTTACTTTTGACATGGGACCGTCTTGGTACTGGATGCCTGATGTTGTTGATCAACTATTCGCTGATTTAGGTGAGAAACGGAGTGATTATTTCAAACTCACTCGTCTTGATCCTGCCTATCAAGTTTTCTGGAGTGATTTCACTTCAACGCTGATTCCTGAGAAGAAAGAAGAATTGATTCAATTGTTCGATTCATTTGAAGATAAAGGTGGTGAGAAATTAGCAAAATTCTTAGCAGATGCAAAAATTAAATACGATGTTTCCATGGGGTCCTTTATCGAGAATCCCGGGCTAAGTATAACTGAATTCTTCCAGAAAGACATTCTGACCAACGCACTGAAACTCGATATTTTTAAATCGGTCGAAAAAGATATTGCACAACGTTTCACTTCTCAGAAAGCAAGAGACATTCTTAACTTCCCTGTATTATTTTTAGGCGAACGTCCGAATAAAATCCCATCAATGTATACCTTAATGAATTACGCCGATTTAGAATTGGGCACTTGGTATCCAGAAGGAGGAATGAATGCATTAGCAAAAGGATTAGAACAAGTCGCGATAAAATTCGGAGCAAAATTTCATTACAAAACAGAGGTCGAAGAAATTGTCGCGAAGAATGGAAAAGTTGCAGGACTTAAAATCAACGGAAAACAAATTGACTTTGATGCAATCATAGCCGGAGCAGATTACCATCATGTAGAGCAAAAATTACTGCCCAAAGAATTTCGTAAATATTCTGAGAAATATTGGGACAAGCGAAGAATGGCTCCGAGTTCACTCATTTTCTACGTTGGTCTAAACAAAAGAATTGAAAAATTAACACACCATAATTTATTCTTCGATGAATTATTGGAAGATCATGGCAAAGAAATATACGACGACCCAAAATGGCCGACAAAACCTTTGTTTTATGTTTGTACTCCTTCCAAAACGGATAAAAATGTAGCCCCCGAAGGTCATGAAAATTTAATGATTCTTATTCCGATTGCGACGGAACTAGAAGATACACCTGAAATTCGAGAACAGTATTTTGAAATCATCCTTAATCGTTTGGAAAAACATTGCGGAGAAAATTTACGTGAGAATATCGTCTATAAAAACTCCTTTTGTGCTGTCGATTTTAAAAATGCATATCATTCTTTTAAAGGAAACGCATACGGACTGGCAAATACATTGATGCAAACGGCAAATTTAAAACCCAAAATAAAATCAAAGCTAAAAAATCTGTATTTTTGTGGTCAGTTAACCGTTCCTGGACCTGGAATTCCACCAGCATTGATTTCGGGAAAAATAGCTGCTAACCAACTGATGAAATGAAATCTATTTTTGACACATATTGTTTTGAAGCATCGAAGCTTGTGACTAAGTCATACAGCACTTCATTCTTTGCTGGTGTTAAAAGTTTAGATAAAAAAATACAACCAGATATTCACGCAATCTACGGTTTAGTCCGTTTTGCTGATGAAATTGTCGATTCTTTTCATGATTTTGACAAAGAAATCTTACTCAAAGAATTCAAGGAAGCAACTTTTACAGCCATTGAACGGAAAATTTCTTTGAACCCTATTTTAAATTCTTTTCAAGCAACCGTGAATAAATATGAAATCGACCATCAGTTGATTGAGCAATTTTTCATCAGTATGGAAATGGATTTAAAACCTGTGGAATATTGCAATGACAAATACGAAGAATACATTCTCGGTTCTGCACGAGTGGTTGGTTTAATGTGTTTAAAAGTTTTCGTTTACGGAAATGAAGCAGAATACCAACGCTTGAAACCTTCGGCAATGAAATTAGGTTCTGCATTTCAAAAAATAAACTTTTTGCGTGATTTGAAAAGCGATATGGATACATTAGGGCGGGTTTACTTCCCTAATTTAGAAAATGGAAAAATAACCGAAAATGATAAATTATTCATTGAAAAAGAAATCAAGGGAGAATTTGACGAGGCATTAATTGGCATTAAAGATTTACCTAAATCGGCACGGTTTGGTGTTTATTTGAGTTATACGTATTATACTTGCCTACTTCAAAAGATTAAAACTAAATCGACAGATGAATTGATGCAAGCAAGAATTCGCATTTCGGATTTCCATAAATTTTTCCTCACAATCAAAGCATATATCAAAAACCAATTGAATCTTATCTGATGCAGTGGACGTATTTATTTGTCATAATCGCCACATTATTCTTCCCTGTGGTTTTGAGCTTTGAATCAAAAGTTCACTACATTTCTTCTTGGAAGAATTCTTTTTTAGCAGCCGTTATTATTGCGATACCTTTCATTCTTTGGGATGTTTTATTTACAAAACTCGGTTATTGGGGATTCAATGATGAGCATCTCATCGGAATTAAAATCTTCAATTTACCATTGGAGGAAATTTTATTTTTCATCATTATTCCATTTGCTTGTACGTTTATCTACGAAGTTGTCAAATATTATTTCCGCAATTACAATTTAGCAACACTAAGTAAAGTTTTCTATTTCATCATCCCATTTTACGCGGTATTATTAACAATTTTCGGAGAATCTGGTTGGTACACATTGAGTGTAATTCTTAGTTCGACCATTGCGCTTATCTTATTAATGAAGCATCAAGAATACGATAAAATCATCCTCGCATTTCTCATTTGTTTTTTACCATTCTTTATCATGAACGGAATTTTAACCGGTGCAATCACAAACGAACCGATTGTTTGGTACAGCGAAGAACAAAAAATTGCTGGGCGTATTTTTACGATTCCTTTTGAAGACGTTCTGTATAATTTCTCTTTACTTATTCCCAACATGCTACTTTTTGAATGGTTGCAAAAAAAATCGAAAGGATGAAACGCATTGGACTGATGTCAGACACGCATGGAGATGTAGATCCTAAAATTTATGAATACTTCAAAGATGTTGATGAAATATGGCATGCAGGCGATGTCGGCACAATAGAAGTCATTGATGAATTAAATAAATTTAAACCTACTCGCGGAGTTTATGGAAATATTGATGGAACAGAAATACGTTCTGAATGGAAGGAATTCGACGCTTTTCAATGCGAAGATGTGAATGTTTTAATCACACATATTGCTGGAAAACCGGGCAAATATTACCAAAAAGCACACGAAGCAATAGAGAAATATCGTCCAAAATTATTCATTTGTGGTCATTCTCATATTTGTTTGGTCAAAATGGATCCTCGTTACAAAATGTTATGGATGAATCCGGGTGCGTGTGGCTACAAAGGTTTTCATCAAGTAAAAACAATTATACGCTTTTCTATTACAGGAGATAAAATTCATGATTTGGAGGTTATTGAATTGGGTGTTCGGGCATAAGAAATCGGGCTTCGACAAGCTCAGCCCTCTACACCTCTCAAAGTTTGACACTGAAATACTGAAGTATTGAAATCTCAATAATGGATTGGTTAATATAAAAAATCCAGATTGTTTCACAGATTAGTCTTTATTTTTCTATGTTAATTATAATTTTTCAACTTACTTTGCGTTAATGATGCAGATGAAAACTTTTCTACTTTTTTTAATCCTTTTATTTGGCGGTTTTTCTTTCGGTCAAACTGGAGGTTTCAATAGTTTTGGGTTGCTTGATTTATCATACAGTGCACGTTCTGTTGGTTTAGCAGGTGATTTTATATCTGTCATGGACAATGACATCAACATGGGAATTGCAAACCCTTCATTGTTGAATGCAAAAATGCAAAAAGACATTAGCTTCAGTACTTCTTTTTTAGCTGGTGGAATTAATTACGGAACACTCGCCTACGGTTTTGGAACAAAGAATTTAGGAACCATTGCTGGATACATCAAATACGTGAGTTATGGAAAAATGACCAGAACCAATGAGGCAGGGATTGCAGAAGGAACTTTCTCCCCTATCGAAATGATTGTTGGTGGTTCGATTGGTAAACAAATGAACAAGCGTATTTCTATCGGAGCCAACTTGAACGTTCTTTATTCTCAATTAGAAACGTATTCTTCCATTGGTGCATCGGTAGATTTTGCCGGAACATTTTACAATGAAGAAGAAAATTTCTTGGTCACAGTTTTAGCAAAGAATATTGGTTATCAATTCAAATCATACAACAATAATAAACGAGCGCTTTTACCTGTTGAAGTTCAAGCGGCAACTTCATACAAGTTAAAACATGCACCTTTCCGTTTCACACTTTTAGCACACCATTTAACCACTTGGGACATTACTTATTCAAACCCAAATGATAAACCAACAAAAGACCCTTTAACAGGAGAATTAGTTCCTGTGAAGTCTGCGAGTTTTTTCGAGAAATTTGCACAACATTTAACGTATCAATTGGAGGTTTTGGTTTCAAAAAATATTGATTTACGCGTAGGTTTTGATTATCACCGAAGAAAAGAATTGGCTTTAGAGCAACGACCAGGACTTGCTGGTTTTGCTTTTGGATTAGGATTGCATTTTAATAAGTTCAGTTTGGATTATGGATTTACGGTTTATTCTAGAGCTGGATTTAATAATATGATTACACTTTCTACAGATTTAGGAAAGTGGAAGAAGTAAAAGGTGGATTGAGTACTTCGTACTTCGACACATTTCGATAAACTCAACAGAGCCAAACTAGGGTTTAGAGAGGTTAATTCTTAATTAATTTTCCATTCTTCATTCTTAATTAACATAGAATTCCCTTTATTTGTATTATGAAAAAAATCACCATTGCGATTGACGGCTATTCTTCTTGTGGTAAAAGTACGCTTGCAAAAGAACTTGCGAAAGAATTGAATTACATTTTTGTTGATTATGGGGCAATGTACAGAGCAGTTACTTTCTTTGTTGCTCAAAAAAATCTAGTTACATCAAACTCTATCGACAAAAAAGCAATCATCGACATTCTTCATGAGGTCAACCTTTCATTTCAACTGAACGAAGAAACTAAAACGCCTGAAATCTATTTGAATGGCGAAAATATTGAAAAAGAAATTCGCACTCCATTTGTTTCATCTTTGGTTTCTAAAGTTGCAGCTATAAAAGAAGTTCGAGAAAAACTGGTTGAAGAACAACGTAAAATGGGTGAAAATGGTGGAATTATAATGGACGGTCGAGACATCGGTTCTGTTGTGTTCCCTCATGCAGAATTAAAACTTTTTGTTACTGCTGAAATTGCAACTCGCGTAGAACGACGTTATGCCGAAATGATTGCAAAAGGCGAAGAAGTAACAAGACAAGAAGTAGAAAAAAACCTCATCGAACGAGACCATCTTGACAGTACTCGAGAAGAGAGTCCTTTGATACAAACCGAAGATGCAATAGTTTTAGATAATACAAATCTAAATCGAAAAGAGCAATTGGAATTGGCTCTAACTTTAGTGAAAGAAAGAACGTAATCTTTGGCTTCATTTTTGGTTTTCGAAGTAAAAATTAAACCGATGAAAACATTTACTTTCCTTTTATTACTGATTCTATCTCACACTCTCTCTGCGCAAGAAATAAACATTTATTCAACGGCTTACGTTACCTATCCAGGAATAGAAGATGGCACAACTGTTAAACGCTATACTTTTAAAATAAATACAAGTAAAAAGTCAGAGATTCAAGATGTTTTCTTTCAATATGATCATATTTACAGTAGAGAGAAGCTCCTTTTAAAGAAAGGGGAGAACATACTCAAAATCACTTATTGGTCGAACCGTTCTCAAGGAACTAATAACATTAAAATTATTTTAAACGGAATTGACATCACTGAAAATTGTTTCTTAGAACCTCACGATGATTTTTACCCAAATGCGTTATTCATTTTAAAAAAAGATTTAAAAATTCAACTCGAAAAATTTGATGAATCAAAAACGGTAGCAATGCCATAAAAAAAATGCCGAATGATATCATCACTCGGCATTTTTCATATCAGAAATAATTATTATTTCACTTTCTTATAATCGGTGTGCTCTGTGATTTCTTTTACTGTAACAACTTGTCCTAATAATAGAACCTCGAATTCCATATCCATTGTTTTAATCAAATAAACATTATCCATTTTTTGATAGTTCACAATCATATCTAATTGCTGAACATTGAACATTTTGATTTTCAACGGACCTTCGTTTTTAAATTCTGCTTTTTCTAATTCCTTGGTAGATTTATTAAAGTAAGCATACCCGATACAATCTCCTAAAAATTGATATTTTTTCGGTAAAGTCGCTTTATCGTAGCGAAAAGAAATTATCAAATAATCTGTATCATCTCTCACTATCTTCCAAGATTCGTTATCCAATTTACCATTGATTTCATCTTGCGAATTATGATTTTTATCAAATTTCTTTTGCTCTTTTTTAGTTGGTTTATTTCCATCTACAGAAACCAATTTCCATTTCTCTCCTATTTTTTTAGTTGGATCAAAAGTTGAGATTTCTTCAGTTGTACCATTCGAATTAATGGTGGTCATCTTTTGTGTAAAAGCATAGGCAGCATCAGCATCCTTTACATTTTCTGTTAATAATTCTTCAGAAAAATTGTATTCTTTTAACTTCTCCATTACAACATCTTTCTGAGCAAAAGATATTCCTGTAAGCAAAACGGTAATTGCAACTAATAAATGTTTCATTTTGTAAAATTTTAAATTGTTGAATACAAAAATAGAATAAACGAAGAACAATTCATTATTTTTACCCCATGAATCATAAAACTATTTTTTTACTATTAAATGGAGAAGAGCCCAATGTACTACCGAATTTTTCAACGTATGATTTGATTTGTGCTACAGATGGTGCAAGTTCTTTTCTCGAACAAAATAGAATAAAAGCAGATTTAATTACGGGCGACTTTGATTCTTCGAGTGAGCATTCCGATGATGCAGAAATCATTCACACACCTGACCAAAACTTTACTGATTTTGACAAAATGCTTCGCATTCTTTTCGACAGAGGTTATACTAAGATTGATGTTTTCGGGGCTAGTGGAAAAGAGCAGGATCATTTTCTTGGCAACCTACACACTGCTTTGAAGTGGAAAAATGATTTAAAAATCACTTTCTTTGATAATCATGGGACTTATTTTTTCTGTCCGAATAATTTCACGCAAAAAAATGTTTTAGATAAAACAGTTTCACTTTTCCCTTTCCCTACTTGTAAAGGAATTACAACAAAAGGACTGCAATATCCTTTAAAAAATGAAGATTTGTCTTTTCACGAAAGAATTGGTACACGAAATAAAGCGATTGAGGATGAGATTAGTATTCAGTTTAAAGAAGGGGATTTAGTTCTTTTTATTAATGATTAAAACCTCAGAATTAATTTCAAATTAAATCTTCTTTGAGTTAAATAATTCGGAATTGCATAGAATTTACCTGACGTGTCCTGAATCCATTGTTTTGACAAAACATTGTTTATTCCTAAGAGGTTAAACACCTCAAAAGAAATGATTGCATCGGTGAATGTTTTTCTGAAAAAGTTCTGTTTGTCTTTCTTTTTATAGAGAAAATCATAAGACATTCCTAAATCCACTCTAAAATACGATTTCATTCTCAGAGTATCTTTATATCTGTCATTATCCGGTGGACCATAAGGCAATCTTGAACCGAAAACTAATCCCATTTGCACACTAAAACTTTCGTGATTTGGCATTCTATCCTGAATAAGTGCAGCAAAAGTAACGAGTTGGTCCGTTGGTCGAGGAATAAACCCTGGTTCTACACGCACACTGTCTACAATATTTTGATCTTGAGATATTCCAAAAATAATTTGTTCACCTGCAGCATTGTAATAATCGTAATAGAAATCATTTAAAATATCTTCTTTCGTAGAAAGGAAACTCAATTTAAAGAAAGACTCAATACCTTCTACGAATTGCCCATGAATATTAAAATCAACACCGTAAGCATAAGCCACGGCATCATTATTTGCATAATATCTTGTTCGAACATTATCAATCTCGTACGGATTGACATCCCACATGTACTTGTAATAAGCTTCTGCAGTAAATTTGAAAGGAACATCTCGATTCCACATATTGAAATACACATCCGTTCCTAAAACGAAATGAGCCGATTTTTGTGCTTTAACATCTAAGTTTAAGTCCCCACCAAAAGTTCTAAATTCTCTGTAGAATGGCGGTTGATAATACATTCCTGTTGAGAAATGATAATTGATACTTCTACGGATAATCTTTCCTTTTCTTACCATATAGGCACGTGGAAAAAATTTCACTGTTGCTCTCGGCGTTAAAAAGAATTCATTATTTGCCGTCGTGTAACCTGTTCTTGTTCCGAGAGAAAGTGTCCATTTCCTCGGAGAAGAATAAATGGTATCTGTGTATGTTCTAACTTCTTTTGTTTTATTCTTTAGCTTATATTTTTTCTTAACCGTAACAATTACATTTTTCTTATTCTTTGCCCAAATCGAATTGAGTTGAACATACCCAGTATATCGTTGTGCTTGCAAAGACAAATCACTTTTCAATGATTCTTTTAATTCTAAATTACCACTATTACTTTGCGGTAATGAGAATCCTGCAGAGTCAACCATTTTCCATTCACTCAACTTATCCGTAAAATAATCCATTTGATAATTTACTCCCCAATGCAATTTATGATTTGCATAGCGTGTGGAGTCTTCATTTCTAAATCCTTTGAAAAATTGATGCCCTCCATCATGGTAAATGTTTATGATTGTTGCATCCAATCGATTTCTTGCATGATTCAAATAAGAACCAACTCCCAAAACTGCAATAGAATCCCCAAATTCCTCTTTCGATGGGTCGGTTTCCAATTCATTGATGTAATATTCTGCCAAAACATCAAAATTTTCTCTTTCCACAGAATTAAAAACGGTAAAAAATAAATCGAGATTGGTTTTTGGTGTTGCTTGCCATTTCAATGAAGTACCACCTGTCATGGTTTGAAACTTTGTTTGTTCTTGTCCTTCGAAGTATACATTGAAAGAATACGCTTCATTTGCTGTTCCAAAATCGGTTTTAGACGACTGCGGTTTAAATCGATAATTATTGGAAGAAAAATGTCCGATAACAGACCAGGTTAAATTCTCCGTAATAGAATAATTTGTTAGAATTTGAGCATCATAAAAAACTGGGTTATACGCTCCTTTCGTTGGAAGTGCATTCAATAAATAACCATTTGAACGATATCTTGCTCCGACTAAATAATTAAATCGAGCCGTTGGAGTAGCTTCAACATGCGCTTCAACACCGAGCAAAGAAGCCATAACGGAACCGTGAAATTCTGTAGGTGTTTTGTAAGTGATGTCTAAAACGGAAGACAATTTATCGCCATATCTCGCATCAAAACCACCCCCTGAGAATTGAATTCCTTGCACCAAAGCTGTGTGCAGAAAACTCATTCCTTCTTGCTGACCAGAACGTGTTAAAAACGGTCGATTGATTAAAAAACCGTTCACATAAACAAGGTTTTCATCATAAGAGCCACCACGAACGTTGTAATTAGAGGTTAACTCATTGTTCGAGGTTGCAACTGTCGTATAAATCAATCCTTTCTCAATTCCACCCAGTGCAATATTTTGCCAATCAACTGGTGGTAACATATCTACCTCAAAAGGTTTATCTACATTTTGAACAACAGTCACTTGTCTCTCTTGTTGGAACGAGAATTTTATTTTGCTAATCTTTGTGAGGTCTTTCGTTAGAATAACAGTACGGATTTCTTCGTATTCTGCAGTTCTAAAAATGATTTCAACGGTGTCTTTCTCTTTAAAAAACAATTGAAATTGTCCATCAGAATTGGTAAATGTTGAAGAAGGTGAGGCTTTTTCTGAAAATACCTTGACATTATCTAATGACACTCCCCTTCGGTCAGTACACCTTCCTTCAACACTATAATCTTGAGCCAACAAGATTGCATTCACGGAAATAAAAAGAAGAAGTAATTGTAATTTACGCATCATACAAAAGTAGCTTATCGAACGCTAAAAAAGAAGGAATATTTTAAGAAAAGAAAAATATCAATTATTGAGTAATTAAATTCTCATAAAATAGCTAAGCATTAATCAATTTCATCCACTATATTACCTGAAATCAATTTCGCGTAAAATCAACAAATCATTCTGCACAGGATCTAATTTTGAATACATTTTATCGATGCGTGAAGAATAATCACCATCTGGAGAAAAGGTAAAGAAATTATTCACTCTTTCTTGTAACGAAGAATTCGGAAAAAGTTTATCAATGATCTGGTCGATTTGTTTCAGGGCTGTATCGTGTTTTCCTTTCGACATTTTAATCAATTTAGACTTATAATTGTCCATTTGCTTATCTAATCGAGCATTTTCTACCGAAATAAAGCCTGTTTTAGTATCATCAACACCGATTACTAAATCACTCAATTCATTCTTTAATTTTTGTAATTTCTTGTCGAACAAATCAAAATTCAAAGCTTCTTTCTCGTGATGTAGGACATATTCTTTCTTTAAAACATCTTTGGTTTTGAAAATATCTTCTAGTTTCAAACCGATTCTATTCATTTTCTTTTGAGTCATAGCATCAATCCCCACTACAGAATTCCGAACACCAATCATTGGGTACGTACATTTCGCAGCATCAAACACACCTTTTAATTGCAACCAATAAGAAATCTCACCAACTCCACCGATGTATGTTAAATTAGGGAGGATTAACTCTTGATACAATGGCCGAAGAATGACATTTGGTGAAAAACGTTCAGGATATTGTTCCAGTTCAGCGAGAATTTCATCCAAAGAGAAAGATTGAACACCTTCAATTAAAAACTGACCCCCTTCTTTGACAATTCGATTCCGTAATCCATTTTTTAAATAGAACAGATTAATTTCTCGAGCATGAACTTGAATTTTCGCTCCATCTTTTCTAGTTCCCGATTGGTTTTAGAAACTTCATGGAATGAAAAACTCGTTTCCCATTCTTTCTTAACAATAGGAATGAACCATCTTTTCAATTGAGCATCATCTCCATCAATAATAATTAATCCAAATTTCTTGAAGAGAAAATGAACTAAATTTCTGGTAGCATCTGTTAAATCACCTCCATCATAAGCTTCAAGTAGAGTATGAATTTCAGCTTTTGGATGATTTTTAAACATTTCTTTGATTTCGTTTTTCACTTCTTCAAATCCATCCAAGTTAAATCTTCCTACAGGTCCTTTTTCTTCACTTTCCCATGTAAATTTTCGATTAAACAAGTTCATGGATTGGATTTCTTCAAAATCATGATCTTCGGATGCCATCCAATAAACAGGAAGAAAATTATATTCTGGATATCGTTTTTTTAACTTTTCACTCAATTTAATAACATGAAGAATTTTCACAACAAAATACATCGGACCTGTGAATAGAGATAATTGATGTCCTGTGGTTACCGTAAATGTATTTTCATCCTTCAATGATTTAATTCGTTCGATAATCCTTTCATTCTCCGTAACATTCTCATATTGATGCAATAAAGCATTCACTAAATATTTTCTATTTTCTTGAGGATAATTATTCTCTTTCAAATCAATTTGTTTATCGAAATTGTCCATAGAGAATGTTTGCTCAATGTAAGGCAAATAAACTTCCTGGTTATACACTAAATTCAAATGTTGTGTATTAACTTGAGGAAGATGCTCGCGATGAAAATGAAAGACTTGCATAATTCGTTTTTGTATTAAATCGGTAAAAAAAATGCTATAATGTAAAGATAATAAAAACACAGGATGTATCTTTGATAAAAATTCAAAAAATATGAAAGCAATCATTAAAACAAATAAAGGAGAAATGAAAGTTGACTTATACGTTGACGAAGCTCCTAACACAGTAGCAAACTTTGTTAAATTAGCCAAAGATGGTTTGTACAAAGGTTTAAAATGGCACAGAGTTCTTCCTGATTTCGTAATTCAAGGCGGTTGCCCAAATTCGAAAGACGGCGCTTCAGGAATGGCAGGTACTGGTGGGCCAGGGTACCAAATCGATTGTGAATTGGATGGTGGAAAACAGCATCACGAGAGAGGTGTTCTTTCAATGGCACATGCTGGAAAAAACACCGGTGGATCTCAATTTTTCGTTTGTCATTCAAGAACAAACACTGCTCATTTAGATGGTGCACACACTTGTTTTGCGAAAGTAACAGAAGGATTAGAGGTAATTGATGCTATTTCAGAAGGAGATAGTATTGATGATATCGTGATTATTGATTAATCATGCAAAAAAAAGCGATTATGATTGGAGCCGGATTGGCAGGACTTGCTTCTGCCATCCGACTTGCACATCGTGGAATTGAGGTGCATGTTTTCGAGAACAATGCCTTTCCCGGAGGGAAAATTAACAGTAAAATTCAAGAAGGATTCCGTTTTGACCAAGGTCCATCACTTTTTACTTGTCCAGAATATTTAGAAGATCTTTACACGCTCTGTGGAAAAGACTTTTCGACTTTTGAGACCATTCCTTATACTGAATCTTTCAACTATTTCTACGAAGATGGTACTCGAATTGAACTTTTCAAAGAAAAAGAGAGGGTTATTCAAGAACTTTCGGAGAAGTTGGGAGAAGATAAAATTCAAGTAGAAAAATATTTAGACAAAGCGGAGAAAAATTACAAGCTCATCGCTCCTTTGTTTATTGAAAAATCTTTGCACCGTTGGTGGACGTTATTTGGCAAACAATTAGTGAAGGCATTAGCGCATCTTCCGAGTTATAAATTATTCAGCACAATGCACGAAGAGAATAAGCAATTCTTCAAAAATCCTCGTACACAGCAAATTTTTAATCGCTTCGCACAATACAACGGAAGTCATCCTTACCTTGCTCCTGCGATGCTCAATATGATTTCGCACTTGGAAATTAATGAACGACCTGTTTTACCTAAAAATGGTATGGTTCAAATAAGCGATTCTCTTTTTGACTTAGCGAAAGAACAAGGCGTTCAATTTCATTTTAAAGAGAAAGTGGAAAAGATTGTTGTAAAAAACAAGCGAGTAACAGGTGTCGTTACAAACAAAAACGAATATCAAAGTGATTTTGTTATCACTAACATGGATGTTTCGCTAACATATAAAAACTTGTTAAAGAATGAAAAACATCCTCTAAAAACGTTAAATCAAGAAAAATCTAGTTCAGCCATTGTGTTTTATTTTGGCATCAAGAAGAATTTCCCAGAATTACACACGCACAATATGTTATTCTCTGATAATGACAAAGCAGAGTTCGACATTGTTTTCAAGGAAAAAAACATTCACTCTACCCCATCTTTGTATTTATACATTTCTTCAAAAGCAAATCCAAAAGACGCTCCTGAAGGTATGGAAAATTGGTTTATTTTAATGAATGCTCCTATTAACACAGGTCAAGAATGGGCGAGAATTGTAGAAGAGAAAAGAAAATATGTCATTTCAAAAATGAGTCGTCTCTTGGGAGAGAATATTGAAGATTTAATTGTCACAGAAGACTTTTTAGATCCGTCAAAAGTTGAGAATAAATATTTAGCAGAACAAGGTTCAATATATGGCAATGCCTCCAACAATCGTTTTGCAGCATTCAATCGTCACCCTAATTTCAGTAAAAAAATAAAAGGACTCTATTTCGCTGGTGTATCTGTGCATCCTGGTGGAGGAATTCCACTGGCATTAAATAGCGCGAAAATTGCGTGTGAGTGTTTGTTGAGTGATTTAGAGAGTTAGAACTTTAGAGGTCAGGAACATAAAGTAAAGAGTGCTGAAAAAAACGCCGATTAACTAATAAAAGTAACCAGCGTTCATTTATTTTTAATTAGACTCTATTGAACTTCTAATTCTTTTACGTATTCTGCGTGAATTTCAGACAAATCTGAACAAGTACTTTCAATAGCTGTTGCCATTTTTTCATCTGTTACATCAACATCTAAAACAACATCTAATGCACATAAAGCATAGTCTAAATCAGACATGTCAATATCAAACTCAGAAGGATTTGCTTCTTCTTCAGCTGATTTTTCTGCCATACAATCACAAACTGTTTTTGCTGCTGTGTCAAATTCTGCTTGACTTGGTCCTCCACATGAAGCCAAAGTTAAAGCCAGAACTCCGATTGCTAAGATTGATTTTTTCATAATATATTTTCGTTTAAGTTTTTAATCATTACAAACTTAATCAAAAAAATAAACTTATGAATTTCATCAGTAAAACCATCTTTTTTTGAATGGTGAGAAATTCTACATGTGTTAACAGTTCATGACCTATTAACTCAGAGTAGATTTTAATTTAAATAAGTCACTTAAAAAATAAACAAGAGGAAGATTTATTCTTGAAAAAAAACTATATTTGTTCTGATGAGTGATTTTGTAGTATCCGCACGAAAATATAGACCGCAAACTTTTGATACAGTTGTTGGACAGAAGTCCATTACGAATACGTTGAAGAATGCAATAAAAAGTGAACATTTAGCACAAGCTTTTTTGTTTTGTGGTTCTCGTGGAGTTGGAAAAACGACAACGGCTCGTATTTTAGCAAAAACAATCAACTGTTTTAATCGAACAGAAAAAATTGAAGCGTGCGATCAATGTGAATCGTGTGAATCATTTAATTCTGGCGCATCATTAAATGTTTTTGAACTAGATGCAGCATCCAATAATTCAGTTGATGACATCAGAGACTTGATTGCTCAGGTGCGTGTCGCTCCTCAGCTAGGAACGCATAAAGTATATATCATTGATGAGGTCCACATGTTATCCGCAAGTGCTTTTAATGCATTCTTAAAAACATTAGAAGAACCGCCAAAACACGCAATTTTCATTCTTGCAACGACTGAAAAACATAAAATTATTCCTACGATTCTCTCGAGATGTCAAATTTTTGATTTCAATAGAATTCGTGTAAATGATATCGCTTCTCATCTAAAATTTGTTGCAGAAAGGGAAGGTGTTCAGGCAGAAGAAAGTGCTTTACACGTTATTGCTCAAAAAGCCGATGGTGCCTTGAGAGATGCTTTGTCAATTTTTGATCGAATCGTAACATTCTCTGGAGACAACATTACGTATGACAAAGTCATTGAAAATTTAAACATTCTTGATTATGATTATTTCTTCCGTTTTGTAGAAAATGCAAAAAAAGAAGATATTCCCGCATCACTTTTATTGCTCAATGACATTGTAGAGAAAGGTTTTGATACACACAATTTTATTGTTGGTTTAGCTGAGCATTACAGAAATCTATTGGTTTGTAAAGATGTTAGAACGGCCAATCTTTTAGAAGTTGGGGATGCAATTAAACAACGCTTCATCGATCAAGCTAAAGACACCGATGATAAACATATCCTCAGAGCTTTAGGCGTTCTAAGTAAAACAGATGTTGACTACAAAGCTGCAAAGAATCAGCGATTATTGGTTGAGATGGCTTTAATGCAATTGTGTTCCATTAATCAGGAGCTCCAAAAAAAAAAGGACTGACGGATCCCGTTGAGATAATTCCATTTCCTAAACAGAACCTACGAAAGATTGCGAATAGTAAACCAAAGCAAGTTAAACCTGACGTAAAAACAACACCGGTTATTGAAGAACCCAAGACTCTAAAGTCACCAACAGGTTCCTTAAACACATCAAATCTCTCGATTAAAAAGTTTCATGAGTTACGCAAAAAGAATGCAGATATTTCTGCGTCTTCAAAACAAGGAACTTTAAATAATGACTATTCTTTCGACGATTTAAAGATGTTCTGGAGGCAATACGCAATTAAAGCAAAGGAAGACGGGAAGGAAACCATTTATAATTCAATGATTAAGCGTGATTTAAAAAGAAAAGAAGATCATAATTATGAGTTAATCGTTGATAATCATATCCAAGTGGGTTATTTTTCAAGTGAATTGGGCGACTTACATGGTTTTATTCGTGGAAAACTAAAGAACAGTTATATCGAAATAAAAGTCATAGAATCAGATGCTCCCGAGGATGAAATAAAATTCCAAACAGGAAAAAATCGTTACAATGCACTTGCTCGAAAAAATCCAAATATGCATTCACTGAAGAATACATTTAATTTAGATATTGAGTTTTAGGGGGGAGGACTTCGCACTTCGACGGGCTCAATGCTCAGTGTTCAGTGTTCTATTTACAATTTGATTCTTAATTGAATGGTGATGTCTGTTTTGGTGTTTCCACGAATCATTTCTGGGCCAGAGCCAAGTGTATTTCGATTTGCATAAATATTTATACCGTATCTAAACCAAAGGTCAAATTTTCTCCAGAATTTATAGCGAATTAAAACATAGGCACGACTTCCTCGATAGTAGTATGAAGGAACTGCGAAAACATAAAGGGCATTATTTTCATAGGTGTAAATTCTAGAATCATAGCTGTCCGTATCGAAAAGAGCATATCTCAATGAAAAGCTCAAAGGGAAAGATTTTGGTTTAAAAATTACGTCTTGCGTTAAAATCATTCCTTCATCTTTTTCCTGACTTGGCCTATTAATTGTCACATATTCAATTCTACTTTTCAGACGCACACTTTCTGAAACTTTGTAACTCAAATTGAATCGATAATTTCGTTGTAAAACATTCTCCAATTCAGTAATTGTCCCATCGGAATATCGGCTATTTCTTTCTTTATTTTGTTCTCTAAAACGAACATAGATTTCAAATCTACGACTCGCTCGGTACGATTGTTGAATCATAAACTCATGTCCAACAGAAGGAGCATCTACTTGGTAACGCATCCACGGGAACTTAAATAAATCAACGTATGCATTTGTAGAGAAAACACGTGACCAATTCACTTTTAATCCTGCGTAGATTCCTTTTTCGTTCTGCGTTCTACTACCTTCTGCAAAACCAGCGTTATAGAATGTTTGGTAATCTTTCTGGTAGTTGCGATACACCAAACTCATAGAAACCCGTCGATCAAGAGAGAATAAAACACCATGCAATTGAGCGAAAGCTCCAGAATAAGAAACACGAGAAACTTCTCCAAAAAAATTAAAATTCCGAAGAACATAACTATAATCTGCACTTAAACTCAAGTTATTTTGTCCACGAAAATCGAATTGATTGTATGCAAAAGTATCTTTTGTGTAGGGTTTATCATAACCTTGATACACTGCTGCAACACCAAGATGCAAGTTTCGAATTTTAAACCTCAAATTCGAACCGATAATCATTTCTTTCAATTGATCTTTCTTTTCTATCTCAGAATTTGTACGGTGAAATCCAGTGAGGTTTATGCTTGAAATAAACTCTTGATCCTCGACAAGAGAATCATTCGTTATTACTGATGCATCTACACCTTTATAGGATGCAAAACTCGTTAAAGTAAAATTTTTATACCCTAACTCAACAGCAGCACCACGTAGAAATCGTGTCTCATCAACGGATGTATAAGGTTTTAGTGATTTGGCAGATTTTTTCACATTAGTTACATCCGCTGTTTTACCAAAAGCGTACCCTGACCAAAAATTAACCCCTTGTCCAATTTGCACTTGATAATCCCCTAAAGCAACCGATTTTAAATATTTACCTCCTTTGTAGAATGCATGTGCAGAATAAAAATCAAACCCATTTTTCTGAGCTCCTTTAAAAAATTGTTCTCCAGGATCTTTCTCAGCAGTCACCCCTACACTTAAGTTCGTTCGATAACTGAAACGAAGTCGAGTGTAATACCGATTTGGATCTCCGTGATAGTACGAATTACTATTATTTAGAATCGAATCAGACACGTCATCGTATCCTTTTTTGTTTTCTGCAATGGTCTGAAAACGAAAATATGCTTCAAATTTCCCTTGCTGAAATGCTTCTTTTAATGTTACATGAATGTTATCCAATCGGTCATCAACACGAATAAAGGGTAGTACCATTTCGATGGTTTGCATATCCCAATATTTTAAACTTTGCAATTCGTAAATTGAAATCAATTTTCCAAAACGTTTACGGTGAAGTAGTAAATCATTTATTTGAACTTCAGTCAGCAGCTGCATTTCCCCCAATTCTTCTGCTCCAGCTTGATTTAAGTTTAATGGATGATCGTAGAGGTAATACAAATATTCAACAACATCTGTTAAATCTATATTTTCATTCTCTAATTGCTCCGAAATAAATTCTATTCTTTGCTGAACAACTTCTTTTCCACGTTCATGTTCTTTTTGTGCAAAAGAAAATGAAGAATACAAAACAATAAAAATAATGACGCTATTTTTCACCAAATTTGACATTTATTTACCTACAAAAGAAATTGAAAAATGAGGAGACCAACCCACTACTCTTTCGTATGCACTACCAACATTCAATCGGATTTGTTTAAAATTATACCCAAAACCAAATGTTGCTTCCGTTGGAGAGGTTAAGAAACCACCTCTCACATAAAAATGATCGACAATTTGATATTCTAACCCTGCTTTAAATCGCAAAGGTGAATCGAGGTCTTTCTCAAATTCACCCGTCAATAATAATTTATCTGAAAATTTATAAGAATTCCCCAAGCGGAACACAGTTGAGAATCGATCGTCTTGGTATTCAGACAATTTTGCTCTTCCAAGGTTGAACACACTGACTCCCAACAACCATTTGTCGGTTATTTTGGCATAAATTCCTACTTCTGCAGTTAGTGCATTCTTCGAATCATAATTTTGAATGGTTAGATTCTGGTAATTCAACTGAACTCCTGCACATAATTTTTCTGAAAGTTTCATACTGTATCCCATTCCAACTTTCGTTGACCGATAGAGTGAATAACCGTAAAAATTTCCTCCAAAAGAAAGCACACCAACTTTTAATGGAATTGCAATCGCTAAGCCCTGACTTTGTAATTGTTTGAGTAAAAATCTATTTTCGTAAGACAATCCTACTGAGATTTTATCTACATCAGCCAAAGCACCCGGATTATTATGATACGCCCACACATCGTTAAATGTTGTTGAAGCATTCCCCATAGACATTGAACGTCCTCCAGACGGAACGTAGCCTTGCGAAAATGAAAAAGTAGTAATCGAAAGAAAAAGTAATGTTATAAATCTCATTCTTGAACAATTAGTCGTTTCTCTGGTGAAAAAATAGCATCATTAAAATAATCTTATTCCTCTAGAAAGAACCAAGATTCACCATCATTATCAGACAATGCATAAAGAATTTGATTTTCCTTACTCACCTCATCCATATTCACTTCAAGGAATTCAAATTTCACCTGAATGACACCATCTTTTTGGGTTATTTTCCGAATATTTCCATCCTGAATAAATGTGTTGTAATTATTCTCAGATAAATCAAACCTTTTCTGAAAAACAGAATCACCTTGTTTCTGATAATATGCCACAGCATCTGGTAAAGTAAAAGCAACATAACTCATCACAGAACCATTGTTCTTGGCATTGATGAAGGATGTTTTAGCGTTATTCAAAGAGGCTTCTTGCGTTGCGTTCAAAGAACAAGCTGTTAATAATAAAAGGGTCGATATGATAGCTATTATTTTCATGCAATGAAATTAAATAAAAAATATGAATTAGGAATTAATAATCGCATTGTATTCATCCTCATTAGAAGGGAAAAACCAATCGTTCTCCATACTTAACATGTCTTGAATTCGCAACATTTCAGGGTATTGTTCTGCTACAACACGATGAATTACAGCTTTTTCTCCTATCAATTGAATTTCTTCGAATGATTTGGAACTTGTAATTTTATAGAAGGTTTTATTGTTCGACATTTTTCGGTATTGTGGAAAAATCATTGTATTGTTATTCATAAGCGTTAAATTTACGGAATGTTTGCAAATAAAATACACGAAGAAGCGCATAAAGCGTTTGAAAAAGGAGATTATTCAGAAGCTATTCTGGGATATAGTAAAGCATTAATTGAAAGCCCTCAAAACTCTATTGTTCTTTCTGATCGTGCCATAGCCTATCTTCACACCAATCAAAAAGAGAAATGTATTGCAGATTTTGATTTAGCGGTTGAGTTACAACCTAAATATGCTTTTCGTTATGCCTCACGTGCCTATGCTAAAAAACACTTTAACGATATTGATGGTGCAATTGAAGATTATGAAAAAGCGATTGATTTAGACCCCAGTGATGAAATTTCTCAAAATAATTTAGGTGTTTTGTTGGAAGAAATGGGTGCTCAAGCTCAAGCAAATGCACATTTTGAAAAATCTGATGAGTTAAGAAAAAAGAAAGAGAATTCTTTGCCCACAGTTAAAAAGGAAGAACAAGTTCAACAAGAAAATCAAACCAAAAAGAATACGATTGAAACAAATAAAGAGGAGAGATTAACAGACGAAGAGATTTCATCGAAGATGGAGGAGTTTAAAAAAATATTTACTTCAAAAAAACAATTCAACGAATTTATGCAGTTTTTAACCAGGAAATTCAAGGTTAAATAAAATCTCACTTCTCGCTTCGACACGTTTCGATAAACTCAACGGAGTCAGCTCAGGGCTCAGTGCTTAACATTCAACGTTTTGTTATAAAAAAATAATATAGAATAAAATGACTAAAAAAGAAAAAGCGCAATACATCGTTGATGAGTTGGAGAAATTATATCCAACAACCCCTATTCCTCTTGATCATAAAGACCCATACACATTACTCATTGCCGTTTTACTCTCTGCGCAATGTACAGATAAGCGAGTTAACCTCATCACACCAACTTTATTTAATTTAGCAGACAATCCTTTTGACATGGTTAAACTTTCTGTAGAAGAAATTAAAGCCATTATTCGCCCGTGTGGACTTTCCCCACGAAAATCACAAGCCATTTACACTTTGTCAGAAATGTTGATTGAAAAATACGATGGTGAAGTTCCTCAATCATTTGAAAAACTAGAAGAATTCCCTGGAGGCGGTCACAAAACAGCTTCTGTGGTTATGTCGCAAGCTTTTGGTGTCCCAGCTTTTCCAGTTGACACACATATTCAACGTTTGTTGGTTCGTTGGGGCATTACTCCAGATAAAAATGTTGTACAAACGGAGAAAGATGCAAAACGTTTATTTCCTGAAGACCTCTGGAACAAACTGCATTTACAAATTATTTTTTATGGAAGAGAATACTCTCCTGCACGTTCCCCAAAAGCCGATATCGATTTTATTACGAGAGAAATAGGGACGGTGAAGGCCAAGAAAGAATTGGTATAATCTATATAATTAGTTAGAATTGTACTACTAAATTGAATTTGTTGTTTCCTTTTACCTCGATGAAAAAAAAAATCTATGCTTAACGTAGTCGATGTAAAAATCAATAATTTTTGTAATTAACAAAACATTGTATTGGTTGTAGTTTTTGATGATTACTTTCTAGTTCAACGTAAATAGATTACGTTATTGGATTTTAATTTTAAAGAACATTAAAAAAATCAGTATGAAAACAATTCTTCTTATTTCAGCAGTTACTTTAAATTTTCTCGTATTTTCTCAAGAATTTAGTCCAAAACTAGGACTTATCGGTATGTGCAATAATCACAATTTCATTTCACTAAGAGAAGTTGTTGATATACCAGATTCTTTAATCAGAGACAATCATGAACGTTGTTTTTTTCTTACTATACCTTGGCAAAAGAGTCTAATAAAACGAGATTGTACGATTACATTTTTATTGAATAACGGTAATGTCGTCACTGCTGTTGATAATGGTAAAAAACAGCCTAAACGAAAAAATAAAATACTCTATATGTCAGAAGAAAATTACAATCTACTGAGAGAAAACAAAATAAGATATACAGTTCTTCATTTTGAAGATTCGAAAAAAGCTTGGCGTTATTACATTATAGACAACCAATTGTTTTAGTTTTGATAGTATAACTTAAGCATACACTAAAAACGATAAGATGAGTAAATTAGAAAATTTTAAAAACGGAAACATTACATTTAAAGTAAAGAGTGTAATTTATGAATTAGCCGAAACTTTCAGTTTAACACAGAACTTTTATTAAGAGAACTGAACTTCAATTTTAGTACTATGCAACCATCAACTATACTGATTGTTACCCTTTATTGTTTTATCTTGATAATTGATAATTATTCACAAGAACAGAGGCAGAAATGTGAAGTATTTTTTCCAATTCCCTAATCATTTCAACTGTTAATCTTTTCTTTCGGTTCAAAATTTCAGATACTCTGCTTTTTCCACCAATAATTCCAACTAAATCTTTCTGTTTCAAGTTCATTTCCTCCATTCGAATTTTAATTGCTTCAATTGGGTCAGGAGCTTCAATTGGATAATATTTGTTTTCGTAATTGTCAATTAACATTGATAAAATTTCCGCTTCATCTCCTTCTTTTGAGTTAGGACTTGCATCAAAAATTAACTCAAGTCTTTCGAGAGCTATTTCGTAATCTTTTTCTGTTTTAATAGGTTTAATTTCCATAATTCTATTTTTTTTAAATTGTATCAGCGTTAATTTTATCATATGCAGCATGAGTTCCTATAAACCTAATAAACGCCCATTTTCTTTCATAGTTGAATTTAACAATAAGTCTATATGAATTTCCTTTAATGTTAAAAACAACTCTACTGTCTTTTAGGATACTTGCATTGACATAAGTCTTTTTTATATCATTTGGAGAATTCCAATTTGAATTTCTAGCAGTTTCATACCAAGTTTTAAGATATTGCTCCGAATCTGCATGATTTTCCCAAAATTCTCGTAAAGTTCTTTTAGCTATTACTCGCTTCATATTTTTCTTTCTATTGCAAAGATACAAAAAAAGTTCTCAAATAAAGAACTTTTTTATGTTACTTTATCGAATTGTTTAAATTGAAACCGAAATGATCTCAAATCCTTGAGCAGTATTATCATTAAAAATACGTTCAACATTATTTTGTAATACTTTTGTTGAACACATTATACTTAACTTAATTAGTTGATAAATCTAGATTTTCAATGTTTTTTTGAATTTACAAACCAAATAATTTCGGTTCTACCCTCTCATATTCATCAGGAAAATAAACTTTGAGTATGGCTGTATAATAATTATATGATTTATGGTTTTGCGCAATCGTTGTTTTCTTGTAAACTCGTTTGTCTAAAAACACTCCGTTTTCATCACGAGGATGCGTTGCTAGAAATTCTTCATTAGTCAGAATAGTAGAATCTTTCAATTCAAGAGGGTATTCTGGAGCAGGAATCCACTTCACATTGCCAATTTGAGCATAATTGATTTCCTTTTTGGGATTAGGCATCGTAATTTCCCCCAATTCTTTTTCAATTTGTTTTTCGACAGACCTTCCAAATTTCTCATTAATTCTTTGAAGTTTTTTTTGAAAAAGTATGGTCATTCCCTCCTTGAACATGACAGATTTATCTAATTTTTCTTCCTTCGATAAAACTTTCCCTAAATGAGATTTCCAAAAAGTGGTATCGTTAAATGAAACAGGCATGGTTGGAACAATATCTTCTTTATTGAGCAGAGAATAACTCATCCCTTTATCTGAATACAAACGATTGTATTCATTCACAAATTCTATATTCCCAACCATAGGTTGAGCAAAGACATAAACTTTAAATTGATTTTTTTTATTCAATTTATGATGAGGTAAATACCCTAAATAAGCTCGCGTTAATATTGCTAATGAACCACCTTGGCTGTGTCCAGTAAGATAAATATTAAAGATTCCTTTATGGTTGAGTAACTTAATTTGATGCAATAATTCTTCGTGGAGGTACGCCATTCCTAACGAATAACCTGCATGTACGCCCGCTATGGTATCTTTTGCCAATTTATAGTTAAAATCCTTCCCTTTGATTTCTATCTTTCCAATCGCAGGAATAATAGTAGAATGAATGTTCTCCATCCAACTTTGTTTCTTATCGGTAGAACCTCGAAAATGAATTACCCCAATTTTTCCTTTGGTGTAAATTTGAAAACGATTATCCATTCCTAAAACGGGGGAAGTATAAACTTTTTGATATCCTTTGGGAAGAATTTCACGGTCAGAACCATATAATTCAAGATACAAAAAACTGTTGCAAATTTGAATCATATCTTTTGCTTCCGTAGCATTGAATCCGGATTTGAATTGTGCTTGGGAGGACAAAGAAATAGATAAAGAAACAAGTATGGAAAACAATTTCATGGAGTGGGGGATTAGAGATTTAGAACGTCAGGAAACATTCATTTATTATGCCAGAAAATTGAATTGAATTATTTTTGTAGCTTTTTGTTTTCTAAGTGTCTTGTTGCATCGCGTTTTGTTTTCTTTGCGAAGTTCTTTTCAATGGCATCTTCTAAATTAATACCGGTTTGATTGGCGAGACATGTTAGAACAAACAGAACGTCTGCTAATTCTTCTCCAAGGTCTTTATTTTTATCACTTTCTTTTTCACTTTGCTCTCCATAACGACGCGCCATAATTCGAGCAACTTCTCCCACTTCTTCCATCAACATTGCAGTATTGGTCATCTCATCAAAGTAACGAACTCCGTATTCTTTGATCCAATCATCTACTTTATTTTGTAATTCTATGATAGTCATTATTATTTCTTATTAAAATCTAACATAAAATGAAGTCCTAACATATGAAACCTCGTTGAATTGTCAAAATCCATCCCATACACATAATCAATTTGAATTTTGTTATTGATTTTGAATAAAAGTCCTGCGTCCCAGTAATAGTTGTGGGATGTATTATTTGATGGTGGTATATTTGCGAAATTCGGAGTGTAATACCTTAGGTCTGCATTCCATTTCCCTTCGATAAAACAACTTAAATTTTCAAAAATTTGGTAGTTGTAAATTAGCGTTGCAAAAAAATCATTGGAATACGTTTTGGTTGTCACTGAACGTAAATCCTGAAAATGATATCCTAAATTGGCTCCCAAAGAATGCTTTTTCGCAAAATCATAATTAAACGTTAGAATAGTATTTGCCTCAAAATGAATACTACTCCTCGTCATTGGAAATCCATAATTAGCAATAACAGATAGTTGTATTTTTTCTTCTTTCTGACCGATTAAATTGAATTTTGCTCCTACTAAAAAACTTGTTAACGAATATACATCATTGTAAGAAATCATTGTAGGATTTGCACGAATTTCTATTCTGTCTGTAATACCATAACGCAATAAAGTTGTCGGTAAAAGATAACTTTGATTACTACCGTCGAAAGGAATATAGAAATTCACACCAAAGTTCGTTTCCATTTGGAAAATGTTTTTTTGCAACGTCATCCCTCCTGCCGAGAACGATGGAGATTCTGTATTAATCGTTTGGGCAAATGAAAACTGAACAGTAATTGTTAATAATAAAAATAGGGTTATTTTCTTCATCTTAATTTCTGTTTTTTGAATCGATTAGAATAGTTACAGGTCCGTCGTTAATGAGAGTTACTTTCATGTCTGCACCAAACTTACCTGATTGAACGTTTAAATTCGATTCATATTTCAAATTCTCAAGAAAATATTCATACAAAGGGATAGCTTGTTCCGGTCGTGCTGCTTTAATATAGCTTGGTCGATTGCCTTTCTTTGTAGATGCGTGTAGTGTAAATTGACTGACAACTAGAAATTCTCCGTTAACCTCTTCAATAGAAAGATTCATTTTCCCATTCTCATCGCTAAAAATTCGCATTCCAATGATTTTTTTCACCAACCAATTTGCATCTGATTCATTATCCTCATGTTCTATCCCCAATAAAATCAATAAACCTTGATTGATAGTGCCTACAACTTCATCATTAATTTTCACTGAAGACTCGCTCACACGTTGCAAAACAATTCTCATGCGTGATCATTTTTTCGATGAATGTCATTCTCATCCTCTTCCATGAGTTGAATATAAGTTTGATAACGACTCTCATCAATGATAAAATTCTCAACCGCATCTTTCACTGCACATTTTGGTTCGTTCATGTGTAAACAATTATTGAATTTACACTCACTCATTAATGCACGCATTTCGGGAAAATAATGAGACAAAACCGCTTTATCTAAATCAACAATTCCAAATGCACGAATACCGGGTGTGTCAATGATGTAACCACCTGTTTGTAGCTTGTGCATTTCTGCAAAAGTTGTTGTGTGTTTTCCTTGACTGTGGGCATCAGAGATGGCATTCGTCTTAATGTCCATGTTTGCATCTAAAGCATTCACCAACGTACTTTTCCCAACACCACTGTGTCCAGAAATCATGACTTGTTTCCCTTTAATTTCATCTTTTAAAAATGCAATATTCTCTTTGTTTGTTGCTGAAATTTTAAACCCGGGATAACCTATTCTTTCGTACATATCAATTAATGCATCTACATATTCGAGCTCTTCTGGAGAATATTGGTCAATTTTATTGAATAATAGCGTCGTTGGAATGCGAAATGATTCTGCCGACACTAAAAATCGATCAATAAAAGCAATGTGTGTAACTGGAGAATGAATGGTTACCAAAAGATACGCTCGGTCAATATTTGCAGCAAGAATTTGTTTTTGCTTGCTTAAATTGGTTGATTTACGAACAATGTAATTCCGACGAGGTGCAAAATCTTCAATCGTCCGCTTTCCTTCTTCGTCGATAGTATCATTGAGAAAAACAACATCTCCTACCGAAATTGGATTGGTTGATTTTATTCCTTCTAAACGCATTTTACCGCGAATTCTACAATTCACTATTGAACCATTTTCTAATTCAACAATGTACCATTTACCTGTTGATTTTAATACGACACCTTTTTCTTGCATTGGTGTAAAGATAATTAGAAATTGGGAATTACTCATGAGAAGAATTGAACTTTCATCTATTCTTCATTTTTAATTCCTCTTTTTTCATTAAATTCGCCTAAAATTTTAAAAATGTCGATAGAGGTTAAGAATCTATTTAAGTATTACGGAGAACAAGCTGCAGTGAAAGATATTTCTTTCAAAGTAAATAGTGGTGAAATTGTTGGTTTTTTAGGGCCAAACGGCGCGGGAAAATCTACGACAATGAAAGTTATTACGGGTTACATTTCCGCATCATCAGGAGAAGTTTCTGTTTGTGGAATGCCCGTAACTTTAGACTCTCTAGATACACGACAAATCATCGGTTACCTACCCGAACACAACCCTCTCTACCTAGACATGTATGTGAAAGAGTATTTGGAGTTTGTTGGTAAAATCTATAAAATTGCAGATGTAAAAGACCATGTTTCTGATATGGTGAAGCGCATTGGATTAGAGGTTGAACAAAATAAAAAAATTGGTGCACTTTCGAAAGGTTACCGTCAACGTGTTGGTTTAGCACAAGCCATTATTCATGACCCAGAAGTTCTTATTCTAGATGAGCCAACATCTGGGTTAGACCCTAATCAACTGGTTGAAATACGTGAACTTATCAAAACGATTGGTAAAGAAAAAACAGTGATGCTTTCTACACATATTATGCAGGAAGTTGAAGCGATATGTGACAGAGTTGTCATCATCAACAAAGGAGAAATTGTTGCTGATGATAAGGCGAGTACAATTGGAATTGATTCTACGATTCAAACGATTTATGTTGAATTTGAAGGAGAAGTCTCTAAAAATCAATTGAATAAAATCCAATCAGTTAGTAAAGTAGAAAAAGTTCACGGGGGCTGGTTATTGGAATCGAAAGAATCAACTGATTTAAGAAAAACAATTGCTCAATTTGCTCAAGAAAATCATTTGTTGACATTGACATTAAGAAAAGAAGAGAAATCTCTCGAAGAAGTATTTAAAAATCTGACGAAAAGTTAAGATATGCCTGAAAATTTTATCAAAGAATTACAGTGGAGAGGAATGGTCCACGATATGATGCCTGGAACAGAAGAAGCTTTAATGAAGAAAGTCTCAGCAGGATACATCGGTTTTGACCCAACCGCAGATTCATTACACATTGGACATTTGGTTCAGATTATGACATTGACTCATTTTCAACGAGCTGGACATAAACCATTCGCTTTAATTGGTGGTGCTACAGGGATGGTTGGTGATCCTTCTGGAAAATCGCAAGAAAGAAATCTTTTGGACGCAGAAACACTGAACCATAATGTTGCTTGCGTAAAAAAACAACTGGAACGTTTCTTGGATTTTGATTGTGGTGGAAATTCGGCTGAAATGGTCAATAATTATGATTGGTTCAAAGATTTTAACTTCTTAGATTTTATTCGTGACATTGGAAAGCATATTTCGGTAAACTACATGTTGGCGAAAGATTCGGTAAAATCTCGTCTTGAAACAGGAATGTCATTTACTGAATTCTCATATCAACTGGTTCAAGGTTACGATTTCTATTATTTGAACAAAAATAAAGATTGTATTCTCCAACTTGGTGGTTCTGACCAATGGGGGAATATTGTTACTGGTACAGAATTAATTCGTAGAAAAGGCGGCGGTGAAGCTTATGCTGTTACTACTCCTCTAATTCGAAAAGCAGACGGAACAAAATTTGGAAAAACAGCTGGAGGAAGTGTTTGGTTGGATCCAGAAAAAACATCTCCTTTTGAATTCTATCAATATTGGTTTAATGCGAGTGATGCTGATGCGGAGAATTACATCAAAATTTTTACATTAAAATCGAAAGAAGAGATTGATGCGATTGTTTCAGAACACAAAGAATCACCTCATTTAAGACTTCTTCAAAAAGCAGTTGCAGAAGACATCACTGTACGTACTCACGGTGAAGACGCTTTAAAAATTGCCATTGCTGCAACTAAAATTCTCTTTGGAAAATCTACTGCTGATGATTTAAAAGCATTGTCAGAGAAAGATTTCTTTGCTATTTTTAGCGGTGTGGCTCAAGCAACTGTTTCTCGTGAAGATGTGAAAAATGGTTTGGGAATCATCGATGCTCTTTCTGCAAAAACAGGATTTTTAAAATCGAACGGAGAAGCACGAAGAGAATTGAAAGGAAATGCGATTTCGGTGAATAAATCAAAAGTAAGTGATCAATTTATCATCACTGAAGATGTTTTGATTAATGATAAATATGTATTATTGGGAAAAGGTAAAAAGAACAATTACATATTGATTGTAGAATAAAATCAGTGACTCTTTCTTGTGAAATAAAACGGATTATTTTCCGGACCCTTTAAAAATGATTGCTACCGTATAAAGCATAATTTTAAAATCCAACGATAGTGTTCTATTTTTTAAATACAGTAGATCAAACTTCATTCTATCGAGCATCTGTTCAACATTCTCGGCATAACCATATTTCACCTGACCCCAAGAAGTAATTCCGGGACGAACTTTTGTTAATTCTAAAAACTGAGGTTCTATGGCTGCAATTTTATCAATGTAAAACTGTCGTTCTGGTCGTGGTCCCACCAGTGACATATCCCCTTTCAACACATTAAAAAACTGAGGAAATTCATCCAAACGAGTTTTACGCATGAACAAGCCTAATTTTGTAATTCTCGGATCATTGGAAGAAGATAATTGTGGACCATTTTTCTCTGAACCAACAAACATTGTTCTAAATTTAATTATTTTAAACACTCGTCCATTCTTCCCAATTCTATCTTGAAGAAAGAAAACAGGACCGGGAGAAGAAATCCGAACCATTATTGCCAATACAATAAAAACAGGGATAAGTAAAACCAAAGAAACAATCGAAACTACAATATCAATTGTTCGTTTTACAGTAACTTGCCACATTGACATTACTTTCGAGTTTACATCGATTAGAATAGTCCCAAAAATGTTTGACAACTCTACCGAACCAGAAAGAATATCGTACATATCTGGCAAAACTTTAATTCTCAAATCACCACCAGAGAGTCGAGCTATGATTCGCTTAATTTTATCGTGTTCTGTACTTTCAAGTGCAATAATCACTTGTTCAATTTTGTATTCGCGTAGTATCTGCTCAATATTATCGAAATGCCCCAAGTATTCCAATTCTCCTTCAAGTAATTTATCGACACCATTAATATTAATGAAACCAACAAAATCATGTCCAGTTCCTTTGGGTAAATCATTAATCTCTTTGACAATATCTACCGCTTTTTCACTCCCACCAATCACTAAAGTCTTAAACCCAACCTCTCTTCTGTGAATTCTACCTACAATATAAGACACTAGAATAAATCGAGGAAAAATAGTGGCAAAGAAATGAATTGAAAACAGTAGCAAAAGAGAAGTGTAATACTGTTGATAACCATTAATTTCGTCATCCAGTAAGAACAAAAAGAATATAAAAAATGATCCAATTACAGTCCCAACGAAAGTCAGATTAATTATTTTCATTCGATGCAATCTTCGTACATCTTGATAAGTTCCTTGAAGTAAATAAATCAAAAGCCAGAAGATGGGAATTATTGCTATTCCATAATAAAAAGACTCGTTCACATTAAAAGCTTCCTCTTCAATAACTGTTTTCCGGAAATAATAAAAAGTTCCCCACGAAATAATCGAGAAAACCCAATCCATCATAACAATCAAGAAAGTTAGAAACCGAGAATTCATTTAGAAATAAACCGCTTTTATATTGTCAATACAAATAATCCCATCGGACTCTCCATCATCAATGAGTGCTTGAAAAGAAAACTCATAGTAATCAGCAGAAGTCATTCCAGACACAACCTCTCTTAATTCGATGTATATTTTTTTCCACTTCACAGAATTAGGGTTTTGAGGATTCATCTGTACATTAGGGTTGTCCGAGATTCCATTTACACCAATTCCTAGCAGTCCACTTGTAAAACGATTCGTATTGTAATAATCAATTTCTAGATACACCTCTTTCCCTTTCGGTAAAGGCATATTCAAAGCACCATTGTTAAAAGTCGTAGATGCTATCCATCGATCGGCTGACGAACTTAAAACAATTTTACAAAATTTAGTTCCATTGATTACTGGATCAAGAATATTTGCATCGCTCACAACTTGCAGATTAGCTGGGGAAGTTGGACCATCTTCTAATTTTATCGTAGGATCTTCAAAATTTTCAAAAGTAAACTTTGTCGTTTCATAATATTGCGTAACTGGATCTATGTGAAAGACTTCATTTTGAATTAAATTTGCACTGATTATAACCGGCTCCATAAATGGATATATTTTCTTTGTTGCAGAAATACCATTATTCAATATCGCTGGATAAACTCTTACTTCAACCAAGCCACTTTCTAAAACGGGTATTTTACAAGGCAATTCAAAAACCCCAATAATTTTACTATTGACATACACCCATGCTTCAGTCAAGTTAGAAGTCAATACACCTGAAGGATATTGTTCGTTTGGATTTTTAATTAATTGCCATTCTGAAATCTCAATCCAAGAAGGGTCCTCGTTATTTTTCACACAAGAACTTAAAATAAAAGTAAGTCCAAATAAAAGAAGAATCTTACTTGTATTGAATTTAGTTAAAATATTCATAATTAATGTAGTTAACTCAAGAACGTAAATATTACGTCTATATTATGTTAAGTATTTAAAACTTGAGTAGAAGCAGACTTTAATTTATCGACAATTTTCTGAGCAACGTCTAACGCATTGTAGCCATCCTCAATCGAAACAATTGGCGTCGTATCATTATTGATTGCATCTGCAAAGGTGGACAATTCTTCTTTAATCGCATTAACATCTTCAATATCAGGTTTATCAAAAAGAACTTTCTTTACAGGCTTCCCTTCTCCCATGTCAAAAACAACATCAAAAGGATTCGGTTCACCGTCAATATTTTCCATTCTCACAACTTCCAATTCTTTCTCTAAGAAATCGACACTGATGTATGCATCTTTTTGAAAGAATCGAGATTTACGCATATTTTTCATTGAAATTCGAGAGGCTGTTAAATTCGCAACGCAACCATTGTCAAATTCAATTCTTGCATTTGCGATATCCGGGGTATCACTAACAACAGCAACTCCCGAAGCAGATATCCTTTTCACTCCCGATTTCACGACACTTAAAATAGCATCTAAATCATGAATCATTAAATCCAAAACTACAGGAACATCACAACCACGAGGATTGAACTGTGCCAATCGATGCGTTTCAATGAACATAGGATTTTGAATGTAAGGAACAGCCGCTTGAAAAGCAGGATTAAATCGTTCAACATGCCCTACTTGCACTTTTACACCAGCTTCATGTGCTAAATTAATGAGAATTTTTGCCTCTTCAACCGTTTCTGTAACCGGTTTCTCAATAAAAACATGTTTACTTTTTCGCAAAGCTTGTGAAGCACAGTCATAATGAGAGAGTGTTGGAGTAACAATATCAATACAATCTACCTCATCCAGCAAAGAAGAAATAGAATCAAAACGCTTAATTCCAAATGTATCTATCGCAACTTTAGCATTCTCATCACTCGGATCATAAAACCCAATAAATTCAAATTTCTCTTTCAATTCCAGTAACAAACGAATGTGTATTTTGCCTAAATGTCCTGCACCTCAAACTCCAACTTTTAACATATCAAATTCTTTTTTACAAAAATACGATAGAATTAGACCTTTTATTGAATTTTTAGCAAACTTTATCAACAATTGAACGTTTTTTAAGTTATTCAGCCATTCTTAACATTTATTCTAAAAGGAACAAAGTAATAATCATTATCTTTGTGTCAATATGAAAATACGATTTCTAAATAAAACCATCGAGAATCAAAGATTCAATTATAATCCGCGATATTATGATGAACGCAAAGAAGAACTTGCGGCCAAAAAGAAATTATTCAAAGAATTAGAGGATAAAGACACGAGTGGCGTACGACGAAAAGAGATTTTCAGAGATTCAATCAAAGGTGAATACAGTCGTGCTCAATACCGTCAAGACGCAAAAAGAACTTCGAATTACAGAATACTTCTACTTATCCTAATCATCGTCGCATTAGGCTATTTCGTTTTCAATGGTGTAGATGAAGTTGATACTGTCGTAAAAAAACTTTGGTAAAAAGAATGAGCGATTTAATACAATTACTACCTGATCACATTGCGAATCAAATTGCTGCCGGCGAAGTAATTCAACGACCTGCATCTGTTGTAAAAGAATTATTAGAGAATTCTATTGATGCGGGTGCAACAAAAGTCGATATCAATATAAAAGATGCTGGAAACACCCTCATTCAAGTTGTTGATAATGGCAACGGAATGTCATCTTCAGATGCCTTACTCTGTTTTCAACGTCATGCAACAAGTAAAATCCGTAATGCAAATGATTTATTTGCATTAACAACAAAAGGATTTCGTGGAGAAGCTTTGGCCTCAATTGCTGCGATTGCTCACGTAGAAATGAGAACAAAACAAGAAGACGATGAAGTTGGTCGTAGCATTGTCATCGAAGGAAGTCAAATCAAATCCAATGAGGATACGGTTTGCCCAAAAGGAACTTCTTTTGAAATAAAGAACTTGTTCTACAACGTTCCTGCTCGAAGGAATTTCTTAAAGAAAGATTCTACTGAATTCAAACACATACAGGATGAGTTTGAACGCATTGCTCTTGCTCACCCAAGCATTCATTTGACTTTAAAACACAATGAAAACGATATATACATCTTCCCTCCAACTGTTTTAAGAAAAAGAATTGTTCAGGTGCTCGGTCCTAATTTTAACGATCGATTGGTGCCGATAGAAGAAACATCAGACATTGTTAACCTAAAAGGATATGTTCTTAAGCCTGAGTTTTCAAGAAAAACGAGAGGTGGGCAATTTCTTTTTGTGAATGACCGATATTTTAAAAGTTCTTATTTCAATCATGCTGTTTCAAAAGCATTTGACGGTTTATTAAAAGACCGTACTTTCCCAGGTTATTTTCTATTTTTACAAGTTGACCCTCAGAGAATTGATGTTAATGTGCATCCAACTAAAACTGAAATTAAATTTGAAGAAGAAAAATACATTTACTCCATTGTCCTGAGTAGCATCCGTTTAGCTCTAGGTAAATATAATATCGCTCCGACAATTGAGTTCGAACAAGAAAATAGTTTTAACATCCCTTTATCGATGCGAAAGCAAACACCGATTGAGCCCAGTATTTCTATCGATGAAACCTTTAATCCATTCTCTCCCTCTTCAACTACGACTCGAGCAAATAATTCTGGTGCAAAAAAAGATTATTCTGAAGCAATAACAAATCAAGGATTTGGCAAAGACACATCTACACCAAGTGATTGGGAGAATTTCTACACCATAGAGGAAGAAAATAACATTGAGGAAGAGAAAGTAGAAATTCCATTTGAAGATTTTAAAGAGAATGAACAATCTTTCATTATAAAAGGTAGTTACATTATATTTTCAAGTAAATCAGGATTAATGCTCATCCATGCACGCAGAGCAATCGAACAAATTGTTTATACAGAGACATTTAATCGATTTATTTCAAACCCCATTGATTCACAGTCTTTACTTTTCCCTTTTGAAAAAGAGGTTTCAAAGAATGAGACACAATATTGGAATGAAAATCAATCACTATTAAAACAACTAGGATTTAATGGAGAAATTGAGAAAGGTATCTTGAAAGTTTCTGCTGTACCTTCAGTTTTACAAGATGAATCCATATCCAAAGCCATCGATGAAATATTCAACACAGTAGCTTATCAAGATATTGAGAAAGGAGATGTTGCTCATTCTTTAATTTTAGCCATTGCTGTTTCTGCATCGATGAAAAAACTGATTTTAAATACAAATGAAGCTATTCAAGCATTGATTGATCAACTTTTTCAATGTGAAAACCACACATATTCTCCAAGAAATAAAAAAATAATCGAAACCATTTCACTGGATGAAATTGGTCAAAAATTTAACTAAGAAATGTTTAACAATATACCTCCAGTTACTAAAAACCTACTGATATTGAATGTTTTATTCTTTATCGCAACACTTGTATTAGGTTCGAAAGGCATTGATTTAACCGAAATTTTAGGAACACATTACATGGGAACCGCGAATTTCCAACCTTACCAAGTTATCACCTATATGTTTATGCATAGTCCAACCAACTTTATGCACATATTATTTAACATGCTTTTGATGGTTATGTTTGGTGGACATCTTGAACGTCTTTGGGGAGGTAAAAAATACTTTATATTCTACATGGCATCTGGATTGGGAGCTTTCTTCTTGTACAACGGTGTTGGCTTCCTAAATATTCTTGAATTAAAACAACAACTCGTTGCGGATGGTTATAATTTAACCGAATTAGACCATCAAATCACTTCTGGTATGCTACAAAATATTCAACTTCATTCTGCACACAGTCAAGTAATTGTACAAAGCTATGTGAATTACACACAGAGTACAATGTTAGGTGCATCTGGAGCTGTTTTTGGTTTACTTGCTGGATTTGGGGTGCTATTCCCAAACACAGAATTAATGCTTATATTCCCTCCTATTCCAATCAAAGCAAAATATTTAATAGGTGGTTATATTGCGTTGGAAGTGTACAACAGCTTCTCTCAACCGGGAGATTCTATTGCTCATCTTGCACACGTCGGCGGTGCAATTGTTGGAATTATCCTTGTTTTAATTTGGCGTAAAAAAGACAGACAAAACTTTTACTAATATGCAAAAACAACTAACTTTCATAGAATCGTTTCGTTATCAACTTGCAAATGGTGGAATGACCATCAAATTGATTTTCATTAACGTCGTCGTTTTTCTAGGACTTAGAATTCTAGAAGTTTTCTCACAACTATTTGGTTGGTCCTCTGGAGAGTTCACATGGGGAGTTGCTTCTCACATCGTTGTTCTTTACACTGATACAACAGAATTCATCACGCACCCTTGGGGACTTTTCACCTACATGTTCACGCACTTTGGTGCTTGGCATCTTATCTGGAACATGGTGATGTTGTATTTTGCAGGAAAATTATTCGAGCAGCTCTTCAATTCTTCACGATTACTCTACACTTATATTCTTGGTGGACTATTAGGCGGAGTTTTAGAAATTCTCGCGCACCTTATTTTCCCAAGCATGCAAATGACGAGTGCTACAATTGTTGGTGCTTCAGGTTCAGTGATGGCAATTTTCATCGCTATTGCCTTTTTCCGCCCCAATTTAAAAGTAAATCTATTCGGCGTTTTCCCTGTTCGACTAATTATTTTAGGTGCAATATTTATTCTCTCTGATTTATTCAATTTAAGTTCGAGTGATGGTACGGCACATTTCGCTCATTTAGGAGGAGCTATTTTTGGAATTTGGTCCATTCAGAATTTACATTCCTCCACCAATGTTGTCAATGTTGTTCAGTATTTTATTCAAAGTATTTTCAGTAAGAAGACGAAGCCAAAATTCAGGGTAAAAAAGGGAGGGAAATCTAGCAATAGAAGAACGAAAACCGATGAAGATTACAATATTGAGAAGAAACGAAAACAAGAAATTATTGATAAAATACTCGACAAAATTTCTAAATCTGGCTATGAATCATTGAGCAAAAAAGAGAAAGACATTCTTTTTAATCAAAGTAAAAAATAAGAATGGGAAGATTTCTCTCAAAGCTTGTAAGTTGGCGACTTTGGATAGGATTAATCACTCTTTTCAACCTATTCGCCCTACTCTTCTCCTATTCCAGTCCTTTTTTACACCCAGAAACCATAAAAATAATTCCATTTTTCGGATTGGCTTATCCTTTTATATTCACAGGAACAATCCTCCTTCTTATTTTCTGGATATTTGCTCATTCAAAATGGGTATGGAGTATTATCGTCGTTATTCTACTCGGTGGAACTTTACATTTCAGGACATTCTCTTTTGGCTCAGAAACTGTAAAAAAGAGTGGGACAACATTAAAAATCATGAGCTACAATGTTCAATTATTTGGTTTATACTCAACCATTTCAAGCAGAAATCAAGACACAAAGAATGCTGTTTTCGATTTTTTAAGAACAGAACAGCCCGAAGTCGTTTGTTTTCAAGAATTTTACAAGAAGAAGAAAAGAGATTACATTACTAAAGATTCCATTATTCAAATTTTAGGAACTAAATACCACCACGAGAAATTTGCCAAACAGTTCGGAAACCGTCAATCATTTGGCGTTGCACTTTTTTCAAAATTCCCAATAATTAACAAGGGTGATATCGATTTTGAAAAACAAGACAAGAGTTTCAACTACTGTATTTATGCAGATATTGTCAAAAACAAAGATACATTTAGGATCTACAATATCCATTTGCAATCTATTCGCTTTGGAGAAGATGAGTATGCTTTATTCAGTGAAGAAAATTTAACCAACACAGAGAATAAAGATAAATTTTTAGGTCTCCTTCGAAAAGTCCTTCATTCTTACCCAATTCGTGCAAAACAAGCAAAAAAAGTCGTGGATCACATAAAAGATTCACCTTACCCTGTTATTGTTTGTGGTGATTTTAATGACACACCAATGTCATACGTTTACAACCAATTTAACGCTGTACTCAATGATGCGTTTCGCGAATCTTCCTTTGGAATTGGCAGCACATACGCAGGTAAAATACCCATCGGAAGAATTGATTATATTTTCCACTCGAAAGAATTGAAAGCAACGAATTTCTCCATTCAAGAAGCAGCCTTGAGTGATCATTATGCAATTTCGTGCGAGGTTGTGAAAGAATAATTTTGAGCAAGAAATGCGAGTAGCTTGATAATTCTCCTCGTGAAAACTCTGCAAACAGACATTATTTTGTGACACAGAGAATTTTTCACATAGATTCGTGTATGTTTATATAATTCGTTTATTCTTGATATTCTAAACCAACATTTCTCTTTTTATTTGTAGATTATATTCTTATCTTTATAATTAAAACCAAACTAATGCTCGTAGAAATAAATCCAAACAACATTGATTCTCGTTTGATTCAACAAGCGGTTCAAATTTTACAGAAAGGTGGGCTAATTATTTTTCCAACGGATACCGTTTATGCGATTGGTTGCGATTTGAAAAATAAAAAAGCAATGAATGCTTTGGCATCTTTTAAAGGATTAAAACTCAAGAAAACAAGATTTTCCATCATCTGTCACGACTTAAAACATCTTTCAGAGTATGTAAAACACATCGACCGACCGGTTTTTAAATTATTGAACAAGTCACTTCCAGGAGCATTCACTTTTATTCTTCAAGCAACAAATGAGATTCCTCGATTATTCGACACAAAAAGAAAAGAAATTGGAATTAGAGTACCTGACAATAGCATTATCCAAGAAATTGTCAAAGAACTTGGTAGCCCAATTGCAACAACGTCTTTGCACGATGAAGAAGACTCCATTAAAGATTATTTCATCGACCCTTATGTTATATATGAACGTTTTGACGATAAAGTGGAACTGATAATTGATGGTGGACAAGGAAGATTAGAAACCTCAACCGTAGTTGATTTAACTTCTGGAGAACCTGTAATTATACGAGAAGGAATTGGAAAACTTGAATATTAAAAACATGAAGCAACCAAAAATTCTCGTTATCGACTGCGGAAGTAATAAAACTCCCTACATTTCTCAAATCGTTGATGAATATATGGACGTTACTACATGTAAGCTCCTCGATTTTACCGAAGAAGATTTGAAAAACATCAATGGAGTGATTATTTCCGGTGCACCAATCCTCGTTACAGAGATCGATCCTTCGCCTTATTTAAAAAAAGTAGAATGGATAAAAGACACAAAGCTTCCCATTTTAGGGATTTGTTTCGGTCATCAATTAATCGGATTATTGTTTGGTGCATCTGCTTCAAGAATGAGAGAAGATAGAGATTGGCAAACCGTAGAAGCTTTTGAAGATTGCATTCTATTCAACCGACTCCCAGATGAAATTGAGATGATGGAAGATCATTGCGAATCGATTTCCATTCCACCAAACTTTCAATTAATTGCCTCTTCCGACGCATGTATAAACGAAGTAATGCAACACGAAAATCGTCCTATTTATGGCGTACAATTTCATCCAGAAGTGTCAGGAAATCATGGGAATATTTTGATTGAGAATTTTGTGAATAGTACAAGAGAAATGAAAAATGATATTTCGCCAGGCTCAATATAAAATGAAGAATGAGTTCTCAGTACTCTGATTAACTCTTTACTTTTGCCTCTTTTCACTACCCGATTGTTGATACTTCCTCCAATCAAACGAATTTAATTGCATTAATTTTCAGATATTTGAAGTATGATTTTAAATAAAATTTGGGTCAGTATGTTTATCATCGCAACAGTTGTTGCTTTGAGTAAACTTATATTCTGGCAAGATGTGGAAATCTTCAAGAACATTGTTGATGCTTTGATGGGTTCGGCAACTACTGGGTTTGAAATTTCACTTTCTTTAACCGGTGTAATCTGCTTGTGGATGGGAATTATGAAAATCGGTGAAAATGGTGGAGCTGTTAAAAAACTCACAAAAATTGTTTCTCCCCTATTCTCTCGTTTATTCCCAGAAGTTCCGAAAGATCATCCTGCAGTTGGTTCAATGATGATGAATTTCAGTGCAAATATGCTTGGTCTTGATAATTCAGCCACTCCACTTGGTTTAAAAGCAATGAAAGAATTGCAAGAATTGAATCCCGAAAAAGAGAAAGCAACCAATGCACAAATAATGTTTTTGGTTTTAAACACGAGTGGTTTAACCATAATTCCAGTCACAATTTTTGCATATCGAGCAGGTTCAGAATCACCTACAGCCGTTTTCCTTCCCATTCTAATTTCTACATTCATTGCATCACTCGGTGGGTTAATTTACGTTGCAATTCGTCAAAAAATAAACTTATTCAACAAAGTAATTTTAGCTTACGTTGGATCAGCAACTTTATTCATTGCGGGGTTACTTTACTATGTAATTACCCACCCCGAACACAGTGAAGTAATCTCAAAGGTTGGAGGGAATTTGCTTATTTTTCTCATTGTCATCACATTTATTCTAATGGCACACCGAAAGAAAGTCAATGTGTACGAATCATTCATCGAAGGAGCAAAAGACGGTTTTCAAGTTGCTATTAGCATTATTCCTTATTTGATTGCTATGCTTGCTGCTATTGCTGTATTCCGTGCTTCCGGTGCATTGGATGGTTTATTAGACGGAATAAAAGCAGTTGCTATATACGGAGGAGTAACCGTTACCGAATGGATAGATGCCTTACCCGTTGCATTCATGAAGCCACTCAGCGGAAGTGGAGCAAGAGGTGCCTATTTAGAAATAATGGATCATTATGGTATCGATTCTTTGCAAGAAAAAATTGCAGCCACTTTTCAAGGGAGCACTGAAACAACTTTCTATGTTTTAGCCGTTTACTTTGGTTCTGTGAAAATTAAAAATTCTCGCTATGCTGTAACAGCAGGTTTAATTGCCGATTTTATTGGAATAACTGCTGCAATATTCATCTCATATTTATTCTACGCATAATGGGTTGGTTCAAAAAAAGAAAAGGAAACCGGATGCTCGTCAGGTAAAAGTGACACCGATGAAAGCCATCAATTATCCTTCAAAAATAATACTTGCTTGGGCAAAGTCCATTGAAGGGAACGATAAAATCACCGCTTGGTTAAAAGAAAATGGTTATGAAGAATTAGCGATGGCAACATTTGCTATATACCTTCGAAATGACGCTAGAGATTGGTTACAACAAAATGGTTACCCTCATCTGATGGCAATGATTAATGCTGCTGAAGGAATTGAAAGTGCACAAAAATGGTTGCTAACACATAATTTCGAGACACTTTACCACATTGCTTTAGCTGTAGAGAATGAACAGTCAAGTTGGGCATGGTTAAAACATAATTCTACCCAAGACCTTTTTATTTTAGCACAAACTATTAAAATTATTAAAGATAAAATCGAATACAACCACAATGACATTCACACTTTTGGAAAAGATATGTAAATGCAGTAGAGCGTATTAAATTTAGAGAGAAATACATCTCCAAGCTTTCTGCTTTTATTATCGCGTAACATTGATTAAGTTTGTAATTCTTTAGAATAAAAAATATGATTAGAGGAAAAAAATTAGTTGTTATCTTACCCGCATACAACGCTGCGAAAACATTAAAAAAAACCTACGATGAAATTCCATTTGATATTGTCGATGATGTTGTTTTAGTTGATGACAAAAGTAGTGATGACACAGCGGAATTAGGTCGTAAAATTGGTATAAAGCATATCATTGTTCACGAGGAGAATAAAGGTTACGGTGGAAATCAAAAATCTTGCTACAACAAAGCATTAGAACTGAACGCTGATATCGTAGTGATGTTGCACCCCGATTACCAATACACTCCAAAGCTTATTGAAAGTATGGCTTATCTAATCGCAAACGATGTTTATCCAGTTGTGATTGGTTCTCGCATCCTCGGAAAAGGTGCACGAAAAGGTGGGATGCCATTGATTAAATATGTTGCCAATCGTTTTTTAACTTTGACGCAAAATATTTTGATGAATCAAAAATTATCAGAATACCATACTGGATACAGAATGTTTTCAAAAGAAGTTTTGGAAGACATTAATTTCAACATTAACTCAGATGATTTCATCTTTGACAATCAAATGTTGGCACAAATATTTTACAAAGGACATGAAATTGCAGAGATCACATGTCCAACTAAATATTTTGATGATGCATCTTCAATCAACTTACAACGAAGTTCTATCTATGGACTTGGTGTACTCAAAGTTTCTTGGATGTATTTTTTCAATAAATTAGGTTTAGTGAAATCGAAAATATTTCACCAAAAATAAAAAATGTGCTAAAAAAAATCATTCGTTTCCTACTCAAAGTGATACTTGTACTGATTGTATTTGTTGTTTTTATCGCTTCAATATTTTACATCAATACAACCATTTATATTTTCCCAGAGCCGAGAGCTTTTTCAGGAGATGAAATATTTAATCCCTATCAGAACTTACCCGACTCATCTTATCGAGCAAATTTTCATGCACATTCTGTCGCTTGGAAATCAGTAACCAATGGACACAACACGGAAAAAGATGTCTTTGATGGTTACACAGAACGTGGATACGATATCGCAGCCATTTCGAATTATCACAAGGTAAGTACTTATGCTAAAGAGCGAACAGACTTATATGTTCCTGCATACGAGCACGGTTACAACATTTTTAAGTCTCATTATTTATCCATTAATTCTCCGGAAGTATCTTACTTTGATTATCCTTTGTACCAACTGACTTCTCATAAGCAGAAAATCATTGAGAATATTAAAGCAAACGGGGCAATGATTTCAATGGCTCATCCAAAATTTGCAGGAGGTCGTTCTTGTGAGGATATGCGACATTTGGTTGGTTATGAATTTACAGAAGTCCTTAATCATTACAGAATTTCTGATGAATATTGGGACCAAGCACTTTCTGCAGGTCGTTTAACTTGGATTATGGGCGATGACGATACACACGACATCGTAAAAGAACCTACTTTTAGAATATGGAACATTATTTATTCCAATTACCGTCAGCCTGATTCAATTATGAATGCAATGAAAATGGGACTGAACTATGGCATCGCAAGTCTCAATCAAGAATGTGATAACGATTTAGTCAGTTGTCAACTTGATGATGCAAATATGATTAGTATTCAATTCTCCAATGTTGCAGATTCAATTCTAGTTACGGGGCAGAATGGAAAAGTTTTGAAAACAATTTACAATTCTGATTCAATTAACTATTCTTTTAAAGAGAATGACACTTACGTAAGAACGGTCGCCTACAATGCAAACAGTAATTTATACATGAACCCGATTCTCCGTTATGATGGAAAAACAGTTCCTTTGAATGTCAACGTAAAAGCTGAATCCAGTTTTTTTAAAACTTGGGTTTTTAGAATTATTGCTGTATTATTTTCACTTTTACTATTATTATTAATCAGGAAAATAATTCGTTTTTAATGCATCAACTTTTGGATAATATTGCCGGGAGTCAGCGAAAAAGCATCTTGTTTTTGACGTTACTTTCTCTCTTCTTTTTTCTTGGATTAGGAAACACTCATCTCTTTGATTGGGATGAAATCAATTTTGCAGAATCGGCTAGAGAAATGATTGCAAGTGAGAATTTTTTACGTGTTCAAATCAATTTTCAGCCTTTTTGGGAAAAACCGCCTTTCTTCTTCTGGTTGCAAGTTGGTGAAATGAAACTATTCGGTATCAATGAATTTGCTGCACGATTCCCAAATGCACTTTTTGGTTTTATTTACCTTATTTCCTTCTATTTAATCGGGAAAAAGCATTTTTCAGCAACATTTGGATTGATTTGGGCGTTATTATTCTTCGGAACTATTCTCCCCCACCTCTATTTCAAATCAGGAATCATTGATCCCGTTTTCAATTATTTTATCTTCATGTCAATCTATTTCATGATGCGAGTAATCGGGAAAGAAGAAGAAAACATTGGTCGACTCGCTGTCTATTCCGGATTATTTAGTGGATTGAGCGTTATCACCAAAGGACCCGTTGGTTTTTTATTACTCGGTCTGACTTTATTGGTTTACCTGATTTTAAAAAAATTCAAACCTTTCCCGAGCATTAAAAATATCCTTCTCTTTTTCGGAGGTCTGTTATTAATCATTGGTGCTTGGTTGAGCATGGAAGTTGCACAGAATGGAATCGACATTATCATTCAATTCATCGAATACCAAATTGAACTATTCAACTCCCCTGTTGCTGGACATGCGCAACCATTTTATTATCACTTCATCGTCGTGTTTATAGGGTGCTTCCCTATTTCCATTTTTGCCTTGCCTTTTTTCCGCAGGAAGTCAGAGCGATTGGTTTTAGACTTTCGAGTTTGGATGCTTTCTTTATTTTGGGTAGTATTGATTCTTTTCAGTCTTTCGACAACAAAAATTATCCATTATTCTTCGATGACATACATGCCATTGTCGTTTTTAGCAGCTTTCTATCTGTATCAGATTATAAAGAAAAAAGAAGAATGGAAAAAGTATCAAAGTATTCTATTTGTGTTTGTTGGTGTGATTTGGAGTATCCTCTTCACTGTTCTTCCAATTATCATGAAGAATAAAGAATTGCTTTTCCCTTATATGAATGACCCTTTTGCAGTTGAATCGATGAAAACTCCTATTCACTGGTCGGGTTTTGAATTTTTAGTCGGAATTCTATTCTTAGTTGGAGTTATTATTTCTATCCTTTTTATTCGGAGAAATAAAATCATGCAAGGAATTGTAACGATCTCTACCACAGTTGCTTTTTCTTTACTATTCGTACTCTTTTTCATTCTTCCTAAAATTGAAGGATTCACGCAAGGTCCAGTGGTTGAATTTGACGAATCTATTCAAGGCGAAGATGCTTATGTAGAATCGTACGGATATAAGAGTTACGCTCAGTATTACTATTTCCAACAGCCAGCAGGACTTTCAGAAAAGCGATTGAATAAAGATTGGTTGCTGAATGGTGACGTTGACAAAACGGTTTATTTTGTCTCAAAATCTACCAATACAGAGTTGGATGAACACCCTAATTTTGAGTTAATTAAAAAGGTCGGAGGATTTAGATTCTATCAAAGGAAATAAAAACAAAGACTTAAGAAATAATACTTTTAGCAGATGAAAAAAGAATGGTTTGCATCTTGGTTTGATTCTCCTTTTTACCATATTCTCTACAAAAATAGAGATGATGAGGAGGCACAACAGTTTATTTCAAATTTAATTCAACACATTCATTTAAAAAAGAATGCAAAAGTAATGGATTTAGCCTGTGGAAAAGGGCGACATGCTCGAATGCTTCATCAAGAAGGCTTACGCGTACTCGGTGTTGATTTATCTCCAAACAGTATTTCAGCAGCAAAAAAATTGAGCAGGATGGACTTTCATTTGACGTTCATGATATGCGTGAAGTATATTCTAACGAAAAATTCGAAGCAATTTTCAATCTTTTCACCAGCTTTGGCTATTTCAATGATGAGTCGGATAATATAAAGATGCTCGAATCCATTCACTCTATGTTGAATAAAGATGGCTTATTGATTATTGATTTCATGAATGCATCAAAAGTTATTTCCAATTTGGTGGAGAATGAAATTAAAACAGTAGATAATGTACAATTCACCATCAAACGTACCTACGATGGAAAACACATTTTCAAAAATATCTCTTTTAATGATGGCAAGCAAATTCAGCAACATACGGAGCGTGTTCAAGCTGTTCTATTAAATGATTTTAAAAGATTACTTCATCTGAATAATTTTAAAATTCTTAGTATCTTTGGGGACTTTGATTTAAATCATTTTGATGAAGAAAATTCAGATCGACTTATCATTATAGCTCAAAAAACAGAATGAAAATACTTTTAGTCAATATCGCATTAATTTCTTCCGTCTTAATTGGAGGATTGTTGGTCACTTTATTGAATAAATCGAAGAATGAGCAAATCATAAAATTAATGTTAGCCTTTAGTGGAGGGTTTTTATTGTCCATCGCTTTTATTCATTTCATTCCAGAACTTTATGAATCCAGCAGTTATAACATCGGTGTATTCATTCTTGTCGGTTTTCTAATTCAATTGATTCTAGAATTCTTTTCTGGCGGAATAGAACATGGTCATGTTCACGTTCATCACATTTCTAGAATTCCTATAACACTTGTTTTAGCATTAAGTATTCACTCATTTCTAGAAGGAATTCCATTGGGAAGTCAACTTGCAGGGATGGAAATTGCGACTTCACACCACCATGGACACGACAATTCTTTGTTATTCGGAATTTTGTTTCATCGTTTACCCGTTGCAATTGCGTTGATGACTTTACTTATTGCATCTAAAGTTTCAAAAGTAAAAGCTTGGTCAGCACTCGGAATTTTTTCCATAACTACATCAATGGGACTTTTAATCGGCTACAATACATCTACATATTTTGAAAGTCACAGTTTTGATATTGTTTTAGCGGTTGTCGTAGGTATGTTTCTTCATATCTCAACAACGATTATTTTTGAAACAAGTGAAAATCATAAGTTTAACTTTTTGAAGTTAATGACCATCTTAGGAGGTTGCGCATTGGCATTTATGATGCATTGATTCTTCACGAAACAAAACTTGATTAGAAGTTATCTCATTTGATATGTGATTTATCTTTGCTATTACACTCTCCCAAAAATTTCCTGTTTTACCATCATGAAACCTCAAATTTCCAAACTGCAAAAGACCGATTCGCGCGGGCTTGGAGTAAAAAAATATTATGTAGGAGCAACATGGAGGAAAGAATCAGAAGCAGAATAATTCTACTGGGTATTTTACATTGTCTGTACAGTATTCATGTTCACCAAATACGGAATTTACGAATAAAGATATCAGTGTAGATGCAAATGAGATGAATGTGTTACCAATTAATCAGATAAGACTTCCTTTCTTTCGAGCGATTAAATTAGATTCATTTTCGACTACCTAATATCAATTCTTTTTTTAACAAGGACAATTAAGAAAATGATAGAAACAATTAAGATGACCAACAAGCTTGCTATAACATATTTAAATGGTTTATTTCTTTCTTCAACTGTTAAAATTATTTTGTTATTCCTCGAAATAAAAATGATCAATTTTAAATTTTGCGAAAATAATACTACATTTGATAATGTTCCTTATTAGGAACGCATTTGAAAAGGATTGATTAAGCGCGTAAGAGAGTGTCTATGGAAGATTGCATATTTGGTGAAGAAGGTTCAAGTCCCGCCTCGAGTACAATTACTGTTTCATTGAGTGAATTTAGCGGGAATACGGTGAATCTCGCAGAGGCGAAGTGGTTCAGGATAAAGTTTCCTGCTTCCGGTAATGGAAAAATGTTTATTGATAGTATTGAATTTATAAAGTAGTAAATGCGCGTTATTATATCCATATTATTCTTTTTCTCATTTCCATTATCCCATGCACAAATGAAAATTCAAGGGAACTACGATTTGGCAAGTAACACCTTTGTATCAGTTGACACTTCATTTTGTATAGGCGCGTTCAGGACTGATGGATTTGCACTGATTTCCAATGCTGGTTCTCAGGGGGTGATAGATACAGCAGGTGCTATAGTCTTCTCACCAATCTATGATAGGGTTAGTGTTTTTAATTCAAAAAGTGCAATTGTAACTAAAGATGGAATGTTCGGATTGGTTTCTAGAGACGGGGAAGTACTTATTGAACCTTCAATGTTCTATATTAGCCCAATTACAAATAGTTTTGTATGGTTTCAGAGAGTTAAAAATGGCTCTTGGGGTTTAGCAAGTGAGTCAGGTGAAGTTCTTATCGAAGAATCATTTTCTTTGGTATCAGAGTTTCAAAATGGATTTGCTACTGTTATTGATGAAAATGATGAACTTCATGTAATTAACTCCGAGAACAAGCGTATTTATTCTACCTCGACGGCAAAATTCGATCATTATTGGAGTGATTTATTTCCAGATAACTATTGGGTTTCTTCTAAACAATTGAGTCATTTAGAAAATAAAAAATTCATCAAAAAAAATATTTTAGATCTTCAACTATCATCGGCATTCAAATGCTCTGAAGGTAAGTTGCTCATTGCTGAAAAATCAAAAGAAAATATTGTATTTCGATATGTAAACGTGAGATCAAAACAAAAAAGTAAAAAGTCATTTGATCGGGCTGGACTCTACGAAAATGAATTGGCTATGATCAAAAAAGATGGCTTTTGGGGCGTTCTAAATTTAGATGAAAAACTCGTTTTGCCATGTGAATTTGATGATCTTGATATTATTGATGCAAACCACTTTTTAGTATCGAAAAATGGTAGATATGGTGTTGTTAATCGGGATTTAGAGACAATTCTTCCTTTTAACTACATGGATGGAAAGTTGCTTTCAGAACACCGCCTTGCGCTTAGGATGTATTCAGATAGTGTGGTTGAAATTTTAACTGATCACTCGCGACTTACAGGGTATATCTATTATGATAACTTGAACAATTGGGGAGTTTATGATTTAGAAGCTGAAGAGGTTGTTGTCCCCTTTGAGTTTAATGAAATTGTTGAATTAGATAAAAATTTTGTCATTGGAGTTAATTACATCAAAGTAGAGTCTAAGTCTGGTTTGAACTTGTTCGAAGAAGGCACTCCTAAAAACCTTGTGAATGATAATAACGTCGGCACAAAATTTTATCTTGATAAAGAAATTACTTTTTTCTTTGGCGATAACTTGAGTATAGTCTACTCTTCGAAAGCAAAATCTTCTTCTCAGCAAATGTTGTTTCGAGCAATTCAATATACCGATGCCTTATCAATGGTGCACTTCTATGAATTTGATCGATTTATAAAATTCATTGATGAAGGGAATAACAATATTATTTATAGTAAGTCGGATAGATCAGTCCAAAGAGAGCTAGACTACTCACCAATTCCCGGTTCAAGATACTTTCCAGTTGAGATTTTTCGGAAAAAAAATAAGTGGGGGGTGACACATGGAGATCATGTTATTATAGAGGCTTTTTATGACGGCATTAAAATTACCGAAAATGGATTTATAGTAAGGACAGAACGGGATTATGGCTATTATGATTTGGTAGGTAATCAACTGATTCCAGTTACGTATGATCGTGTTAATGAAAATGGTCTAGGATTGCTAATTGTGCAAATCAATGGTGAGATAATCGAATTGAATAAAAAAGGTAAAAAAATTGCTAAATAAAACATTATGAAATACATAGTTAAAATAAGGGAAGTATTACGTGATTTTGGGTCTGAGTACCTGAAGATGATCGAAATCAAGGTAACTCAAGATTTAGGTAAATTTTCGATTAGTAGCGATCATCTTACTATGGAGATTTCAGATGGAACTAACGTTGTAACGGTTACCGCAGTTGTTGGATTAGTTGAAATTCCTAGATTTAAAATGTTTTGAAAAGAAACAAGATGTGAATTATTTAAATCAACCTCTTTTTCCAGAGTAAGGCTTTTTAAATGGTTAAAACCTTGAAACTGATGTTGGAATTTTGTTCGAATTGATAGGTTTTTCAATTTAGGAAGTACTCCCAACTTTGAAAACACTTGAGCTTCGAGTAAAGAATCTTCAAATTGACAAGCAAAATTAAAAGTAGATAAATTTATAAATTTATCTACCCGTACTCCATTCTTGGCTATTGAATCTTGATCCGCTTTCTGAAATAAATTAAAGTACACATCGTATACCTCTCCTGGATTGTTAAACAGATCCTGATATTGCTCAAAACTATTTATAAAACTCTTTCCGCCATTCTGACTAAATGTTAGAAAGGAATTTGATAATGCTATTATGAAAATAATTTTTTTCATTTTAAATTCCGCTATTAATTAATGATATTATACGTCTTCGATTGAAGAAAAATCTTGACGATAATTTCAATTCTAGGTTAAATACTTTCGATGGGCGTCATATAACTACACTGATCTTTCTACAATCACCCCTGTAGTCATATCTTGTTCATTTGCATCTGCACCAACCAAAATTAATACTTTTTCGCTACTTTCATCAATGTCACTTGAAAGTTTCTTATAGAAAGATTTAGTATTACCTTGAGTCTAGCTTGATACCAATAGGATAACCATTGACTACCATTGTACATTTTGAGGCAGTTGAGGATGATATGTTGGAGATTGTTTTGATCAGTGAAAGATAAGGTTTTTTTTGGAAAATTTAACTCGAAAATAACTACCTAGTTACACGGGTGGATACAAAAAAACCTTCATCAAATAAATGATGAAGGTTTCTAAAAGCGGCGTCGACTTACTCTCCCACCCTCAAAAGGGCAGTACCATCAGCGCAAGTAGGCTTAACTTCTCTGTTCGGAATGGGAAGAGGTGGACCTTACTGC
>JAJRQQ010000027.1 GCA_024280155.1 Bacteroidota bacterium | reverse complement strand
TACAAATCATACTTAGATGAATTGATTGGACAAAAAACGACAACTTTTAGAGCAGGAGGGTGGTGTATTCAACCTTTTTCTTTGTTGAAAGAAGTTTTTAAAGAGTTAAATTTAATGCAAGATTCGTCCGTTTTTCAGGGAGGTTATTTGCAAACGCAACATTATAACATTGACTTTAGAAATGTACCACAAAAATCCAAATATTCATTCTCTAATGATGTAACGATTGAAGATGAACAAGGAAGTTTCACTGAATTTCCAATCTCGTCATATAGATATAGCCCGTCGTTTTTTTGGTGGCTATACGGCTTGGGTAAACTTTTTCCTAAACAACATAAGATGATTGGCAATGGGAATTATGTTGGACAAGGAGGTCGAAAATGGCAAACTTTGACATCTTTTACGACTTTTCATGTGTCATCTGACGGTTATTATGCCAAAAAGCTTGAATCTTCATTGCAAAAATCAATCAATTTGAATCACGAAGAAATGGTGGTAATTGGTCATCCAAAAGCTTTAACGCTATATTCTATACGAAAACTTAAAAAATTTATTCAAGAGAATAAACAGAAACATCAATTTATTGCGTTTTAGTGTTGCTTATGAAAATTCTTCAACGAGAAAATATAGACATTGACAGATGGAATGAATTGGTTGAGAAAAACGACAATTCATCCGTATTCTCTTATTCATGGTATTTAGATGCTGTTGCAGAGAATTGGTGTATCCTTGTTGATAATGGCTATTCGAAGGGGATAGCATTACCTTTTACAAATAAAATGGGCGTAAAAACAATTTATACACCTGTCTTTGTACGTTATTTAGAAGTTTTAGGAGAGTCAGAAAATTTGGAAGATATCAAAAAGGTCATTCTCAGTCACTTTAAACACATCGATTTCTCAACGAAACAGAATGTTTTCGGAAAATCATCTAAAAAATGGATGCATCAAATTATTTCTTTCGACCATGATAGGAAAATTGGCTCTCAAGCGAAACGTTCATTAAAAAAAGCAATTAAAAATGGATTAGAAGTGAAGATTCATACTGATATTTCTTCCGTTTTAGAAATTACACATTCAGAATTGACGGGTAAATTTGAAGGATTGAATTCTGTGAGCATGCATTCTTTGGATAACTTGATGAGAACTATCGAAAAGCAAAAAAGAAGTATTGTTTTTGAAATTGAATCTTTGGGCGGAATTGTTTGCATTAGCGATAAAAAACAATTGACTTATCTAAAAGGAGCAGTTACTGAAGAAGCTAAAAAAAATGGGGGAATGTACCTTGTTCTTGATACTGCAATCAATTATGCTAAAGAAAATGGGTTGACTTTTGATTTTGGAGGATCTCGCGTAGAGGGGGTAAAGAAATTTAACCATAATCTTGGTGGAATTGATGCTTCTTATTACAATTATCAAAGCAATAAGTATCCATTCTGGTACACTTTATGGAAGAAATTAAAACGTAGAATAAAGAAATGATTTTATCAACCATTATTACTATATTTGCTCATGTTCTTACATCGAAATAACACGCCACGTTGGGTCATTATTGTTCTTGACATCTTCATGTCAATTTTCGCATTGTTTTTTGCGTATCTAATTCGATTTGATATAAAAATTGAGCAAGAAACCATAGCAGAAGAATGGGAAATCCTTTCAAAATCAATTTGGGTTTTTATTCTCGTTAAATTGATTGTTTTCTCATCGTTTAAAATTCACAAAGGTCTCGTTCGTTACACTTCCTTTGAAGATTTGCGAAGAATTGTTTTAGCAACTTCGGTTACATCAATCATTTTTGCACTTCTGAGTTTTCTTCGATATTATTTTGTCGATGAATTATTCCTTTTTCCCAAATCAGTCATTATTGTAGAGTTTCTAACTTCTTCTGTGTTATTAATCGGTTCTAGATTTTTTGTGAAATTACTTTATTTAGAATCCCTAAAATCGAAGAATATTGAAGAACGCGTTATAATCTACGGCGCTGGTATTTCCGGATTGATGACCAAACGTACGATAGAAAAAAATGTAGAGAGTAAACAGAAAATCATTGCTTTTATTGATGACAATAAAAAGATGAGTGGCAATCGTTTGGAAGGGATTACGATTTTTCATTCTTCTAGATTGGAGAAACTGTTAAAAGAAGAAGGATTTACACATCTAATTGTTGCAATACAAAAGCCGAACAGTGAAAATTTGAAAGAAGTAGCTGATTTTTGTTTGGAAAACAAAATTGTAATTCAGAAAGTACCAAGTTTAAAGTCGTGGATCAATGGAGAATTTTCTACGAAGCAAATTTCAACGGTTAAAATTGAAGACTTGTTGGGTAGAAAGCAAATTACTCTAGATGAAGAAAAAATAAAGAATGATTTAACGAATCAAGTGATATTAGTTACTGGTGCCGCTGGTTCAATTGGCTCTGGAATGGTTCGACAAATTGCCAAATACCATCCAAAGAAATTAATTCTACTTGACCAAGCAGAATCGCCATTGTATGATGTTCAAAATGAATTATTGGCTGATTTCAAAGATTTGAATTTTGAAGTAGTGATTGGAGACATTCGTAATTATGAGCGAATGAGAAATCTTTTTGAAATGATGCATCCTAAATTTGTTTTTCATGCTGCAGCATATAAACACGTGCCTTTAATGGAAGATAATCCGACGGAAGCCGTGTTAACAAATATCAATGGAACGAAAAATTTGGTCGATTTATCGATTGAATTTAAAGTCGAAAAATTCGTTATGATTTCGACAGATAAAGCAGTGAATCCAACGAATGTGATGGGAGCATCAAAAAGAATTGCTGAAATTTATGCGCAATATTCCAATGATAATGGTGAGACGAAGTTCATTACAACACGTTTTGGAAATGTTTTAGGTTCAAATGGTTCAGTTATTCCTCTTTTTCAACGTCAAATTGATTCTGGTGGACCGATAACGGTAACCGACGAAAGAGTAACACGGTTTTTTATGACCATTCCCGAAGCTTGCCAGTTAGTATTAGAAGCAGGAACAATGGGAGAAGGTGGAGAAATTTTCGTTTTTGACATGGGAGAATCTGTGAAAATCATTGATTTAGCGAAGAAAATGATTAAGCTGAGTGGTTTAGAACTTGGGAAGGATATTGAGATTAAAATTACAGGTTTAAGGCCTGGAGAGAAATTGTATGAAGAGTTGTTAGCAAACGGCGAGAATACTATGCAAACGCACCACAATCAAATTCTACGTGCTAAGGTTAGGGTAGAGGATGCAGCTAAAATTGAACAAATCAATGAATTGATTCTACTTTTCTCTAAACAAGATAACAACGGAATAGTGAAGAAGATGAAAGAAATTGTCCCAGAATTTTTGAGTAATAATTCCTCTTTTGAAAAATTAGATAAATGATAGAACCAATTAGAATTCAAATCAGATTTGCTGACATAGATATTATGGGGCATGTAAATAATGCCGTATATTTCAGTTATTTTGAAATTACAAGAATGCATTATTTTAAACACATGCTCGATAGAGAATGGGATTGGAATAAAGATGGCATTATTCTGTTGAAAAATGAAATTGAGTATAAACGCCCTGTTTTATTGACTGATTCTCCAAAAATTAGAATGAAAGTGGATCATATTGGAAACAAAAGCTTCACGTTGAGTTATGAATTAACAGTAGATGGAAATATCTGTTGTATTGGCAAATCAATCTTAGTCGGTTACGATAATTCGAACCAAAGAGCAATTTCTATTCCTGAACAAATGAAAGATGAGTTGATTAAACACCAAAAGGAACAATAATTGATAATCAAAGCAAAAATCGAAAATATGAAATATTACATTGTACTCTTCCTTCTTGTCTTTTCTTTCCAATATTCTTACGCTCAAATTGATGTTATTGGTGAAGTTGATTCTTGTTATTTTGTAAAAGATGCACAAGGAGAAAGAGTAGCTTCAAGAAGATATGCTGAATGGCAATGTGGTAAATTAGCGGGGGTTATTGATTGTAACGAACGATTGGATTACGACCAAGAATCAGATATTGTTTATTTGAATAATAAAGACATGAACAATGCAGATGATTCAGGTAAGCCGTTTACAGGATCTTGTGAAACTTGTCACATGAATGGTGTGTTAGCTCGTAGAATCACGTTTGTGAATGGGAAAACAAATGGCATTGATACGGCCTTCTATAAATCAAGTTGTCCTCAAGTTGTAAGAAGTTACATTCAAGGTAAAGAATCAGGTCAATGGTTGTATTATTATGACAGCACACAATATTTGGCTTGGGAAATGAATTATTATTTAGGAGAAAAACACGGAAAACAAATCTATTTCACAAAAGATGGAGATACAACAAAATGGGAGAATTATACCAATGGGATTTTGGATGGTATAAAACGAGCTTATTACAGTGGCTCTAAAATTAAGAAAGAAGTATCCTACAAAATGGGCGTATTTGATGGCCCATTTATAATTTATAATCGAGATGGAGTAATAATCGAGGAGATTAATTACAAAAACAACAAGAAAAACGAAGAATGTAAATATTTCTACGACGATGGTAAACCATTAAAGATTGAACATTGGAAAATGGGAGTTGAGAATGGTGAGTTTAAAGTATTCTTTTACCAAGGACATGTCCAATCTGTAGAAAATTATGAAAAAGGTCGATTAGAGGGTTGGGCGATTATCTATTATCCAGATTCAAAAGTAAAAAGCAAAGCATTGTTTGAAAAAGGAGTATTGATTGAAGAACATCGCTATGATGAGCATGGTCGTGAAACCTATACTTTTGGCGTAGAAAATACAGATGGTGCAGAAGATGATGAAATGCCATCAACAAAGAAGAAAAAGCGAAAGAAAAAAGGGAAGAAGATTTGATTTATTGAATCACCTTGATTTTCTGTCCTATTCTTAAAACATCATTCCTTTCAATTCCGTTGAGAGAACAAATTTCATTGATACTCATTCCTGTTCTTGCTGAGATCTTAGAAAGGGTATCGCCTGGTTTTATAGAATAAATAGAGCCATTAGCAAGAAATTCTTCAGTGATAATCGGAGTGAGTTTTGGGAATTTATTAAGTATTAATTCACCCATCATTGACTCTTCTATTTTTAAACAATAATTCTCTGTATCAAAAATGTGTTCAGGATTGATAGGTCTGTCATGGTATCTGATTTCAAAATGAAGATGCGGACCATAAGAACGTCCTGTACTACCACCTCGTCCAATTTCTTCTCCTGCTTTTACAATTTGATTGGGTTTAACTTTTATTTTAGACAGATGTGCATAGTAAGTTTCCGTACCGTTTGCGTGACGAATAATGACTAGACGACCAAAACCTCCGCTATTGTATTTAGCATATCGAATTTTACCGTCAAAAGCAGCCATAATTTTCTCACCTGTTTTAAGAGGAATATCTATACCCTTATGATAAGAACCGTGTCTTTTTCCGAAAGTAGAAGTCATTGGGTGTTCAATCGGGTAAGCAAAAGCACGAATTGAATCGGTAAAATAAATTTTTCTACTTGCAGTATATGATTTATCATCATAAGCAAATGGAACATTTATCAACCAGTTCTCCGTAAAAATAGAAGAAGTATCGTAGAATGATAATTCAATTTCTTCATTCGGGAGAATAGAATCTTCAATACATGTACTTGGAAGCGCCCAACTTGGACTCAAGGAGATAAAAAAGAGGATAATAGTGAAAATAGATTTCATCATGCAAAAATTATTTTGCAAAGTTATGGAACTCTTTGATTCAAAAAGTTAAATAAAAGTTAAATAAAAAGGGGGATATACCCTTAAATTTTAAACTGTTTTTCTATACTTCCCGCACCAGATACGTCACTTTTATTGACTTTCCCTTTTCCGTAGTATTCAATAGAGCTTGCTCCACTGCTTTCCATTTCTAGTGTCCCTTTCGAAAAAATGCTACAAGAACTTGCACCAGAAGCATCAGCCGATAATTTTTTTGTTACCTCAAAATCTTTTGCATTTAAAGATGAAGCACCAGAAATATCAAAATTTGCATTCTCTGCCTTTCCTTTAATTTTCACAGTTGATGCACCAGAAGCTTCAATTTCGATTAGTTCTTTAATCATCACTCTCCCTTTAAAAGTTGAAGCACCTGACAAGTCCAGCTTTAAGCTACTAAGAGTGAAATCACTCATCTTAATTTTACTCGCTCCACTGGCTTTTATTTTCTCAATAGTCGGAACAGTAATATTTACCTTTACAGTGATGTTTCTAAAATTATGAGATTCTTTCATTTCAACAATCAAAGTTTTTCCGTCGAGATGAATATCAATGAATTCTAAAATATTTTCATTACATGATAATTCAACTTTATATGCTTTTCCTTGTGACAATTTAACCGAAATAGAGTTAGAAGCATCAATTTTAGTGAATTCACCATAATCGTATGATTTTTCCACCATTTTATTTGACCCCCTGATAGAATCAGTTTCACAAGAAGTTAGATAGACGGAAAAGATTAAAAGTAAAAAAATGCCTTATACATAATGAAATTGATTAAAATTATACTGCAATATACAAAAGATTCAATTACAGATTTATGTATCTTTGAAATTCAATGAAGAATATGTACGAAAGAATAACAGAAATTAATGGTCATGCTGCAGCAATTTATGATTGTGTCGTTGCTAAAGATATGGTCTATTCTGCAAGTGCAGATCATTACATTGTTCGTTGGTGGATATCAAATGGGAAACAAGATCAATTTGCAGTGAAGTTTGAACAAACTGTTTATTCGATTGATATTTATGAGAATTATTTATTTGCAGGATTAGCGAATGGTGATTTACATATTTTTGATCTCAAGGAAAATAAAGAAATAAAATTCTACCAGCAGCATACGAAAGGTATTTTTTCAATTCAACACAATGTTAAAAACAAACAATTGTACGTTGGTGATGCGGATGGAAATTTATCCATATGGGACTTGAATTCATTGGAGTTGCTCATTTATTTACCTTTGGATTGCGGGAAGATTAGATCTATTGATGTTTCTTCTGATGGAGATTATTTTGCAATTTCAGGACAAGATGGTTATGTGCGCATCTTTGAAACAACCTATTTTAATGAAATCCATTCATTTTTCGCACATGAAAATGGTGCAACTGCTGTTCTATTTCATCCAACAAAAAAAGATGAACTCTTTTCGGGAGGTAAAGATGCTTTGTTGAAACAATGGAATTGGAAAAAAGAAATAGAACTAAAATCAATTGTTGCCCATATGTTTTCAATATATGGAATTATTGCACAAAAGAATGGTCGTCAAATTGTAACCTGTAGTCGAGATAAAAATATTAAAATTTGGCGAACAGAAGATCTAACTTTTCTTCAAAAAATAGAAGCAAAAACAAAAGGACATCGACATTCAGTTAATTCTATCTCGAAAATAGGGGAGGACTCTTTCGTTTCCTGTTCTGATGATAAGAGGATGTTTGTTTTTCAATTAAAAGCAGGGGGGTTATAAATCCTCAAAATTGATGTCACTTTCGGTAGTGTTTTTAATCTCCTTTTCGGGTTGATATTCATCCGTTTTGAATTCTCCAGTACTATTTAATTCAGCAATTTGTGCAACAACGTCTTCAAATCCATCTTTAAATTTTTCAAAATCTTCTTTGTATAAGAAAATCTTATGTTTTTGATAGGATTCTTTACCATCGACAAAAGTTTTTTTACTTTCAGTCATGGTGATGTATAAATCTCGACCTTTGGTTGCTTTTACATCAAAAAAATATGTTCTTTTCCCTGCACGTACTACTTTAGAGTAAATCTCATCATTCTTATTGTAATCCATAACTTCAGTTTTCAATTAATGAATAACAAATATGACAATTTTTTTATAAAAAACAGAAAAAAATAATTGAATTTAGAACGATAGAAAAAATTAATTCTCAGACAATTGCTTTTTGTATAGTTTGGCATATTCGCCACCATTCGACAATAATACTTTATGAGTACCTTCCTCAATGGTAGTACCATTTTCTAAGTTGATGATTTTATCTGCATTTCTAATCGACGAGACTCGATGACTAACAATCACAGAAGTTGTTTTTAAGTTGGCTAAATTATTCAATATGAAATCTTCCGTTTCAGTATCGACAGCAGAAAGACAATCGTCTAATAAAAGTAGCCTTGGGTGTCGTATTAAAGCTCTAGAAATACTCAAACGTTGTTTCTGTCCACCACTTAGATTAACTCCTCTTTCTCCTAATAATGTTTCAAATTGCTTTGGGAAATCCATAATATTGTGATATAAATGAGACATTTTAGCGACTTCAATTAACCTTTCTTCTGCAATGTTTTCATCCATGCAACCAAAAAGAATGTTTTCTTTGATGGTTTCAGAGAATAAGTAGACATCTTGCGGAACCACACCAGATTGATTCCTGAATTCATCTAAATTAATATCTAAAATCGATACGCCATCGATGAGAATTTCCCCTTCATCAGGATCAATTTGGCGCATGATTAAGTTTAAAACGGTTGATTTCCCACTTCCAGTTTTACCAATAATCCCTAAGGATTCTCCTTTTTTGAGAGTGAAGCTTAAATTGTTAATGGCTTTAATTCCGGAATTTTTGTAGGTAAAGCTTACATTTTTGAATTCAATCTCACCATGAAAAGTAAATGGTTGAAAGTTATGATTAACAATTTCAGGTTTCTCTTCAAGAAATTCATTAATTCTCTTTTGGCTCGCCGCAGCTCTTTGAATCATTGCCGTTACAAAACCAATTGAAGCAAATGGCCAAGTAAGCATGTTTACGTAAAAGATGAATTTTATAATTACACCAAGCGTTATTTGACTTTCGTAATATACAAGACCACCAAGATAAATACTAACGATTGTACTTATGCCAATTAAAATAAATATAGTTGGCATAAATAAAGAATTGATGAGTACTAGCTTCATGCTTGTCTTCTTGTAACTCTCTGCAGATTTATTGAAACGGTCTTCCATCTCATGCGTTCTCTCATACGCTTTAATGACTCTAATTCCCGTAAAAGTTTCTTGTGCTAATGTCGACATGTGTGACTGTTCTTCTTGTACAACTGTACTGATTGTGCTAATTTTTGAAGAAACTTTGTAAATAATGTAAGACATTATTGGCAAGGGTGTTAAAACAAAGAGCGTCAACATCGGACTTTCATGTAGCATGTTCTTTATAACAAGAATTGAAAGTATCACAAGGTTAAAAGAATACATCAAGCCAGGACCAAGATACATTCTAACTTTTGTAACATCTTCAGATATACGGTTGATGATATCTCCTGTATTATTTTTTCTGTAAAATGAAAAACTCAACTTTTGATAATGTGTATAGATTTCATTTTTCAAATCAAATTCAATCAATCTTGACATTATTATAATAGTTTGTCGCATCATGAATAAGAAAAAAGAAGAGATAAATGAAAGAAGAAAAAAATATGCACCAGACTTTAATGCGAAGTAAAGTAAATCATCTGGAGAGTTTGTATCACTCCACGTAGTCAGTTCATCCGTTAAGTCACCGAAGAAATTAGGCATTTCAACCTTAAACCAGTTAGATCCAAAGACAAAAATGATACCCAATAGCAAACGCCATTTGTATGTTATTAAATATTTATTAAGATAGCTAAGTGACTTCATCCGATAATTTCCTATTTTTGTTTTTTATTTTACAAAACGTTGTAAAATTAGTAATTTGAAAGTAACATTTACGCATTCTTATGTTTGAAGTTAAAAAAATTGAGGATATAAACCTCGTAGAAAATCCAGTAATTGCTCAAATGAGCAAATATAATCACGAACAGTTGTTGTTTT
>JAJRQQ010000026.1 GCA_024280155.1 Bacteroidota bacterium | reverse complement strand
TCATGTCTAAAGTCAATGAAATGACGAATCATGTCTCGTAAATTGACCATAACAGGTCGCCCATTTACCAAACAAATGTTATTAATCGAAAAAGAACTTTGTAATGCCGTGTATTTGTAGAGTTTATTTAACACGACATTCGGAATAGAGTCTCTTTTTAATTCATAAACAATTCGCATACCGTTACGGTCAGATTCATCGCGAATGTCAGAAATCCCTTCGATTTTTTTATCATTAACCAAGTCTGCAGCCTTCTTGATCATGTCTGCTTTGTTGACTTGGTAGGGTATTTCAGTGATGAGTATGACTTCACGACCACTTTTTGTTTCTTCAATTTCAGCTTTACCACGCATTACAACTCGACCTCTACCAGTTAAAAGTGCGCTACGAACTCCTTCATATCCATAAATAATTCCACCTGTTGGGAAATCTGGTGCTTTTACGTGTTGTAACAATTCCTCATCCTCGATATTCTCATCTTCGATGTAGGCAACCATACCGTTAACAACTTCTGTCAAGTTATGTGGAGCCATGTTTGTTGCCATACCAACAGCAATACCGCTTGCTCCATTAACTAAGAGGTTTGGTATTTTGGAAGGTAAAACGGTTGGTTCCATTAAACTATCGTCAAAATTTGGTCTGAAATCAACAGTTTCTTTCTCTAAATCAGCCAACATGTCTTCAGCAATTTTCTTTAATCTTGCTTCCGTATAACGCATTGCTGCAGGACTATCACCGTCAATAGAGCCAAAGTTACCTTGTCCATCTACAAGAGGGTAACGCAATGACCAAGGTTGAGCCATTCGAACCATTGTATCGTAAACTGAACTATCACCGTGTGGATGATACTTACCTAAAACTTCACCGACAATTCTAGCTGATTTTTTATGTGACTTATTAGAATACACACCTAAATCTTGCATTCCATATAAAACACGTCTGTGTACTGGTTTAAAACCGTCACGTACGTCTGGCAATGCTCTAGAGACAATTACTGACATTGAGTAATCAATGTAAGCAGACTTCATTTCGTCTTCGATGTTGATCTGGATTATTCTTTCTCCGTTTATCATTATGTATATTTATTTTATGACGTGTTTAGACACGTGTTAAATGCAAGGTTCGAAATTAGTGAAAAAATGGATAGGAAATGATTTTTTTACAATAGATTTTACTAACAAAAAACTGTGGAAAAATGGTGTTTATGTTAACTTATTAACAATTATATTCGTTTTATATTTGTAAGTTGTATGAAATGATGTTTTTATTCGTTTATTACAGTGGGATTTATTACAAAATAAAAAGTGATTTAATGGAAGCAAAATTTTCTCAAAGAGTAAAAGACGTAATCAATTACAGCAATGAAGAAGCACTCCGTTTGGGGAATGAGTTTATTGGTGTTGAACATCTTTTGTTAGGGATAATTAGAGATGGAGGAGGGAAAGCAATTGCTTTGTTGAATGAATTTCAATTGGACTTAAAAGTAATTCGAAGTGAGATTGAAAGTAATTTAAAATCTTCTTCAGAGATTGTTAAAACTCAGGGTGCTACGAATATTCCTTTGGTGAAACAAGCGGAACGTGTGTTGAAAATTGCATTTTTGGAAGCGAAATTGCAAAAAAGCGAATTGATTGGGACAGAGCATTTATTGCTCTCAATTCTTAAAAATGATGACAGTGTTGCTTGTGGTGTTTTAAATACCCACGGAGTGATATATAGTAATATAAAAGATGAATTGGAAATTATGAAAGATGAACAAATTATGCCGAAAGCCGAATTTCCTGGCGGGGCAGAAGCAGAAGGTGAATCGTATTCTGCACCTAAGAAAAGTAATGATACAAAATCTAAAACACCTGTTTTAGATAATTTTGGTCGTGATTTGACAAGAATGGCAGAGGATGGTAAACTTGATCCTGTAGTAGGGCGTGAAAAAGAAATTGAAAGAGTTAGTCAGATTTTGTCTCGAAGAAAGAAAAATAATCCAATTTTGATTGGTGAACCCGGTGTTGGTAAAAGTGCTATTGCTGAAGGTTTGGCGCTTCGAATCGTGCAAAGAAAAGTTTCTCGTATTCTTTTTGGTAAACGAATTGTGTCTTTAGATTTAGCTTCTTTGGTTGCTGGCACAAAATACAGAGGTCAGTTTGAGGAAAGAATGAAAGCTGTAATGCAAGAAATTGAAAAGAATCCGGATGTAATATTGTTTATTGATGAAATTCATACAATTGTCGGTGCAGGTGGTGCTTCGGGATCTATGGATGCTGCAAATATGATTAAACCTGCTCTAGCGCGTGGTGAAATGCAAGCAATCGGCGCAACTACTTTGGATGAATATCGACAACATATCGAAAAAGATGGAGCTTTAGAACGTCGATTTCAAAAAGTAATAATTGAACCAACCTCAGTAGACGAAACTGTGCAAATTCTTGAGAACATTAAGGATAGATATGAAGATCATCATTCTGTAACTTATTCTCCAGAAGCTATTAAAGCCTGTGTTTCATTAACTGAACGTTACATAACTGATCGCCACCTTCCTGATAAAGCAATTGATGCACTGGATGAAGTTGGTTCTCGTGTACATTTGAAGAATATAAATGTGCCAAAAGAAATCCTTGATGTTGAAGAGAAGTTAGAACTTCTTAAAGATGAAAAAAATGAGGTAATTAAATCTCAACAGTATGAAAAAGCGGCAGAATTACGTGATACTGAGCGTAAGTTAACGGAAGAATTAGAGTTGGCTAAAAAGAAATGGGAAGAAGATTCGAAAGCAAATCGTGTTTTAGTAACAGAAGAACATGTGGCTGAAGTTGTTTCAATGATGAGTGGGGTTCCTGTAACTCGAATATCAGAATCTGAAATAGGTCGATTAGCGAACATGGCAGAAATCATCAAAAGTCGTGTAATTGGTCAAGATGAAGCGGTTGCAAAGGTTGTAAAAGCAATACAAAGAAATCGCGCAGGATTGAAAGATCCGAATAAACCGATTGGTTCATTTTTCTTCCTCGGACCAACGGGGGTTGGAAAGACTCAATTGGCTAAAGTACTTGCTCAATATTTATTTGATTCTCAAGACTCGCTCATACGTGTTGATATGTCTGAATACATGGAGAAATTCTCTATTTCTAGATTAGTTGGAGCGCCTCCGGGATACGTTGGCTATGAAGAAGGTGGACAGTTGACAGAAAAAGTTCGAAGAAAACCATACTCAATCATTCTTTTGGATGAAATAGAGAAAGCACATCCTGATGTTTTTAACTTATTGTTGCAAGTTCTTGATGATGGACATATGACGGATGGTTTAGGTCGTAAGATTGATTTCAAAAACACCATTTTAATCATGACTTCAAACATTGGAGCAAGACAACTCGCTGACTTTGGTACAGGGGTAGGGTTTGGAACAAAATCTCAACAAGACCAAAAAGAAGAAAATTCAAAAGCAGTTGTTCAGTCTGCATTGAGAAAGGCATTTTCACCAGAATTCTTGAATAGAGTTGATGATATGATTATGTTTAATTCTCTTTCTCGTGAGAATATCCATAAAGTTATTGACTTAGAATTAGAAAAACTGTACGGTAGAATCAATGATTTAGGGTATCAGATTTCACTTACAGAAAAAGCAAAAGATTATATCGTAGACAAAGGGTATGATGAGAAATTTGGCGCACGACCATTGAAAAGAGCTATTCAAAAACTGATCGAAGATCCTTTGGCTGAAGAAATTGTCAATTCTCATCTCGAAGAAGGAGATACGATTAAAATTGATATGAAAAAAGATGATTCGGAATTAATAATTGATATCGAAAAAGGTAAAAAGCCGAAAAGTTCGAAAGAAGAGAAGTAGGCTTGTGTTTCGCACTTCGCACTTCGACAAGCTCAGTGCTCAATGCTCAATGTTCGATGTTCGATGTTCGATGTTGAAAAGTGAAGAATAGTTATTAAACGAGCAGGATTTAACCTGCTCGTTTTTTTGTATAATTGATAAAAAAAAGGATATATAAAATGATACAGATTAGTGAAGGAAGAACGGGCAATTATTTTGTCTACGGTGTTGGGGTTATTACTTTATCCTTTATTGTTATTGGCATTGGTTTGGTGGGATCTATTCTTATGCTAATGATTGGCTTTATTTTTTTGTTCTTGCAATTTTAATGTTTTTAGCAACAAGTGGTGTAGAAGTTTCAAAAAATCAATTTCGGAGATACAGTAAATTAGGAGGTGTAAAGATTGGACAATGGGATTCTTTACTTCGACCAGAATCGATTTTATTGAGAATGCACGTGGAAAATGGTTCTAAAGAGTTCGGAGTTTCACTCATAGCATATGTGCCTTCCTTGAATACGAAAGTAATCTCTTATGATATTTTATTTGTTGATGAACTAGAGGGAATGACACTAATTTATGAATTTTCAGATTATAAGCAAGCAAAATTAGCTTTGAGAGAAATTAGCAAATCTTTTGATGTGCCATTTACAAATAAAATAGCTGAGAAAATGGCTCGCAATAAAATAAAGAGAAGACGTTAATTGCTTAGTCAAGGTTACTTTTATACGATTCCACAGCTTTACGAACACTTCCATTCTTTAAAAGTAATTCTTTTGCTTCCTCGTAGGGTATATCGATTGATTCAAGAATCATTTTAGTTCCTCTATCAACCAACTTATCATTGCTGAGTTGCATATCAACCATTCTGTTTCCAATAACTTTTCCAAGTTTAATCATTAATGAAGTACTGATCATATTCAAGATTAACTTTTGTGCCGTTCCAGATTTCATTCGAGTACTTCCTGTAACAAATTCAGGACCAACAACTGCAGTCATTTCGTATTTTGCTTCTTTTGCTAAAGGGTTATTGGGATTGCAAGAAATTGCCGCAGTTAGAATATTCTTCTCATTCGCCTTCTTAATAGCACCGATCACATATGGTGTTGTACCTGATGCTGCTATTCCAATCACTGTGTCATTCTTATTGATTTGATGCTCAAGTAGATCTTTCCAACCTTGTTCTGTGTCGTCTTCAGCAAATTCAACGGCTTTTCGCATGGCTTTGTCGCCTCCAGCCATTAGTCCAACAACAATTCCATGGTCTACACCAAATGTTGGGGGACATTCACTCGCGTCAACTATACCAAGTCTTCCACTCGTTCCTGCTCCAATGTAAAATAAACGACCGCCTTTTTTCATTCTTGGACAACATGCATCGATGAATTTCTCAATCTCTGGAATTATTTTTTTAACAGAAAGAGCAACAGTTTCATCTTCTTTATTGATGTTGGTCAAGAGTTCTTTGGTGGACATTTGGTCTAATCCATCGTGGTTAGAAGGGGATTCAGTAATTCTATTGGTCATACGAGGTAAGCTTTTTCTTCTTTATCGTTTAGTATCACTTTCACATGTTCTTTTAATGTTGTAGAAAGTTGAAGTCCTACAAAATTTGCTTTAATTGGAAACCTTCGATGAGTCCTGTCAACCAATGCAACAGTTTTTATAGCTTTAGTTGGGAATTGTAGAATTTCTAATAAAGCATACTGCATTGTTTTGCCAGAGTTAAGTACGTCATCAATCAAAACGATGTATCCATTTTTTAATTCTTCTTTGTCGGCAGTGAGTCGAGTTTTCCCATCCCAAGGTTCATCTTTGTTTATGTTAATTTCAAAAAGTTGAACATCTAAGTCAGAATTCTGTTTAATTACGTTTGAAATTCTTTCAGCAATGATAATTCCATTTCCAGAAATTCCACCGATAAAAATTTTGCCTTCCTCAAAGCAATTCTCTAGTAATTGGTGTGCTAAGCGGTTAACTTTTTGGTCAATTTGACGCTTGGATAATATTTCTTGCATAATTCTACTGTTGAGACAAATATACGAAATTGTATTAAGGAAGTTTACTTAAATTTTCTTTTACCCAAAGATTGTCAGGGTCAATTTTGAGTATTTCAGTGTATAATTCACGAGCGTTTAAAAAATCACCGTGTTCATGAGCAAACAATGCTTTCTCTTTTAATTCTTCAATTTGAATGATGGTTAAATTTTCTTTTGTTGCTTGATGTTTAGGGTCGATTGTGAGTACTTTTTTATAAGATATTTTTGCTTTTGTAAAATCATTCTGTATGTGAAATTTATATCCCTGACTATAATTCCATTCTGCAGACCAAGGGGAGTAGAAGATAGTAAGACTTGTTATAGCTAGAATGAGTAAAGAAAATGAGACCTGTAGTTTCTTGAAATTAGCTAAAATCCCCAAAGCAAAACCACTAACCCAACCTGCAATCATCCCTTCAATACCAAATTGATTTGAAAATTGATTGATGTAATTGAGATAAATTAATAATAGAACTGAAAATAATCCTAAAATATGTTTGATAGGAATTAGATTCGTTTTAGAAACGATTGATTTTGCAAACAAATAGGTGAAAAAGAAAAAATTAATGGAAGCAAAACCAATACCCGCATCATTTGATAAAGTCAACTGAATGAGAGAGGTGAATACCGTTGAGAATAATAGAAGAAATAAAAAATAAAACCAAGTAATACTTTTTTGGAGGTGATAACCCAAGAAGAGGAAGATGACAGAATTGATGAAAAGTAATAGAGGATTGGTGTGAAGAAAACGATTGAAAAATAAACCCCAGTATTGTCCTTGGTAAATCTGAATAGCATAAGGTGCTCCAAAATCACTGTAGATTTCTTGATTGGCTTCAGTTGAAGGTGAACTGTTGTATAAATAGAATGCGAAATAATCGATTAGGAGAACAAGTACGATGATTAATGTAAACCATGGAATATGTTTTTTCATACTTTTTTATCTTGTAATTTCTTTCGTTGTGAAAATACAGATTTTTTTACGAAAATCATAGTGATACAATTGTCTATTTTTATTTCCCATGTTTGCATCTTTATTTTTTATAAATTTGTAAAATGAAGTTTAGTTTTTTAGTGATTCTTTTTTTGTTTGCACTTATTTCATGTAAGCAAGATAAAGACAATGATGTCTTCATTTTTTGTGACGCAGAAGAGACGATTGATGGTGAATTTATTACTCAGGAAAATACTATTTCGGGAGGAGATTATCAATCAAATGAATCGAGTAAGAGTGGGGAATATTCTCTCAAGTTGGATAAAACACATCCCTACGGCTTTGCTTATACAGTTAAAAATATAAAAAAAGGAGATGTTATTAAAATAGCGACTTGGAAGACTATAAAATCAGATTTTGGTTCTATCGTTCTAGACGTCGTTGATAATGAAATTAATATAAGGAACTCTCACATTATAAAAGTAGAAGGTGATTGGGGCTTGATAGAATCTTATTTTTATGCAAATAATGACCATGATTTAGTAAAGATTTTTGCGTATAATCCCGATTCAATTCCTGTTTATTTTGATGATTATTCAATTGACATTTATAAAAACACAAAGAAACCTAAAAATATTGAGGACGCATTGGTGATTAACATACCTGCTTCTGCAATGGATTCTATTCGAACTTTTAGAAATAAAGCGCTAACACAAGGTGTTATTACATCTGATTTGAAACGGTATTTCAAAGGAGAAATTGATTGCCAAGGAGAAAAAATACCGATTAAATTAAGGTTGAAAGGAGATTGGACGGATCATTTAAAGTCAGATAAATGGTCTTTTCGTATTAAAGTCCGAGGAAATCATTCATTTGATGGATTAAAATCCTTTTCAATTCAGAATCCTTCAACCAGAGGCTTTATGTACGAGTGGTTTGCACATCAACTGTATGAAAAAGAGGATGTTTTGACGACAACTTATAAATTTATTCCAGTGATTATCAATGGGGTGAATAAAGGCGTTTATGCTTTAGAGGAACATTTTGATAAACAATTATTGGAATCAAGAGATAGGAGGGAGGCGCCTATTGTTAAGTTTGACGAGGGAGGCGTTTGGCAAAATCATTTTTATCGTATTACAAATCTGGATTATTTGAATGTACCACTTTTAGCATCTGCTGAAATCTTGCCTTTTAAGAAGAGTAGGACTTATCGAACGGAGACTTTAAATCGGCAGTTTAAAGTTGCTGCTCAAAAGATGAATCAATACAGAAATCAAAATGATTTACTCGAAGATTGTTTTAATGAAGATGCAATTGCAAAATATTTAGCACTCACTGATCTAATCAACGGAAAACACAGTTTGATTTGGCATAATCAACGATTTTATTTCAATCCGATCACGAGCCAACTGGAACCAATTGCTTATGACTGCTTTACTTCTTTGAGTGAATTGGAATATTACCCAAGAATTATCGGTGCTATTCGTTTTAATAAAGAGAATTTGTCATTGTCAGAATACATTCTTAAGAATCCGAAAATTGAAGAGAAATATTACACATATTTAAAAAAGTTTATCTCTGATGAATACATCGAAAAAGCTTTGGAAGTGTTGCAGAAAGATATTTCTAAGAATTCAGAATTGTTAAAGAATGAATATCCATTTGCCGATTTGAATGTTGACTTTTTTAAATTCAATCAAAAAGAATTGTCTGCTCAGTTGAAAAAATATGAAAATAATAGAAAGAAAAAAGCAGAACCTACTCGGGTACCAGTTAAATTTGATAAAATGCCCGAAAATGTACTTTTTCCAAAAGTTGCTCTTTCTGCATATACCGAAAAAAGGAATGAATTGAGTACAGTGATTTCTTTGAAAAATTACCATTCGTCTCCAATTGAAATTATTGGGACTTTATCAAAAGGACAAAGGTTAGATAGTTTTACACCCTTAAAAAGAACTTTAAAGTTAAAGGAATACTCTAAAAAAACGGATTATTTTGAAGTTGAAATACATGGTGTTCCTAGACGTTTGGTTTATAAAGCTGAAAATTGTGGTGATTCTATATTTACAAAGAAAATCAGTAAATGGCCTAAACCACAAAATCCTTCAAAGGTGAATTATTCATTTTTAAGTGATACGATTGTGTTTAAAAAAGGAGAGTATTCTTATTCTACGGATTTAATTATTCCTAGAGATAGAATTGTACTCTTTGAAGAAGGGGTAAGTATGAATTTTACTCAACATGCTGCATTTGTCTCATATTCTCCGGTGATAATGAATGGGACGGAAGAAGAGCCTATTCGAATTTATTCATCAGATTCTACCGCTAGTGGTTTTACGATAATTGCAAATCACGAAGAAGTGAAAATGAACTATTGTTTCTTTAATGGTTTTAGCTCGATGAATAAAAATAATTGGATATTAACGGGTGCAGTGACAATTTATGAAGGGGAAGTGGAATTAGATAATTGTCACTTCGAAAACAATCATTGTGAAGATGCATTAAATATTATTCGTTCTCATTTTGTACTCAGAAATTGTACTGTTAAGAATACAACCTCAGACGGCTTTGATGCTGACTTTTGTACAGGCACTGTAAATGACTCCTATTTTTATAATACAGGAAACGATTGCATTGATTTTTCAGGAAGTTCAATTGAAATCGATCATTGTGTCATTTCGGAAAGTGGTGATAAAGGTATTTCTGGAGGTGAAAAATCAACTTTAATCGTTCGAAATACTTCCATTTCAAATTCAACCATTGGAATTGCCTCTAAAGATTCATCAAAAGTAAGTGTGTATAGTGTTAAGTTAAAAAATTGCAAATATGCTTTTGCTGCGTACCGTAAAAAACCTGAATTTGGACCGGCTGAAATTATTGTTTATTCGATTGTCGAGAATAAAACAGAACAACTTTTTCTACTTGAAAAAGATTCTAAATTGAATTATATGAACGAGGAATATGTTGGAGAAAATGTGTTTAATATTGATTCAATGTACGTACAGTTTTCCAAATAAAAAAAAGATTGTTTTTGTAAAACTCACTTAAGATTTATCAATTTTAAGATCTGTCTAAAAGTTTTTGAGATACTTTATATGATGCAGAATACAGTAGCCCTTCTTGTCGTTTTCTCAAAGTCATGAAAGCTTTATTGTACCATTTAGCATCGGTTGCTTTCTTCTTGTTTTTTTCATGGTTTTGAGTCTCAAATACTTCTTTTCCTAGTCGAGTTTCGATCGTGTAAATTCCTATACCAAAATGCTCTACTTTTTGAAGAATGATTTCAAAGTCAACTTCTGAAAAGTACATTGCCTCCTCATTGTTAACTTCAATAGATTCACTTTTTAGACCTTTAAATACATTTTTTGCTAAAAATTCTGACTTTTCCATAATTCGGTGCTCTTTTTGGTAAAGATAATTCTTTTATTTAATTATCTCTTTACAAAAATCATCAATGATTAGATAAAAAAAATCCCGTTGAAATTTTCAACGGGATTTTGCTATAAAGAGGATGTAAATTTATTTTTTGACTGCGTCACAAACTGATTTGAACGCTTCCGGGTGATTCATTGCTAAATCAGCAAGAACCTTACGGTTAAGCTCCATATCGCTCTTGTTCACCAATCCCATGAATTGAGAATAATTCATTCCGTGTTGACGTGCACCTGCGTTAATACGCATAATCCACAACGAACGGAAGTTTCTTTTCTTTTGTTTTCGTCCTGTGTATGCGTATAACATACCTTTTTCCACTGCATTTTTTGCAATAGTCCAGACATTTTTTCTTCTTCCAAAGTAACCTTTGGCATGCTTCATTATGTTCTTACGACGCGCTTTTGAAGCAACATGATTTACCGATCTTGGCATAATTTTTAAGTTTTTAATAAAGAGTGCACCATTGTTACAGATGACTTAGTTACTCGTTACTGGGTTAACATTTTAAAATAACCGTATGATTCCAATCCTCAAAGGATTATTTCATACATAATTGTTGCTTGATATTTGCTAAATCAGCTTTGTGAACTAATCCTGCGTGCGTCAAGTTACGCTTTTGCTTTTTCGTCTTCTTCGTTAAAATGTGACTTTTAAAAGCATGTTTTCTTTTGATTTTACCGCTTCCAGTTACTTTGAATCTCTTCTTAGCACTAGATTTAGTTTTCATTTTTGGCATCTCTCTTCGTTTTTAATTTACCTCTTTATATATAGCTTCTTCTATAAAGTACCCTGAGCTAGTCGAAGGGTACTTTATGTTATTTCTTTTTCTTCGAATTAATCATCATGATCATTCGTTTTCCTTCTAATTTAGGCATTTGCTCAATTACACCGTAATCCTCTAATTCTTGTGCTAAGCGTAATAATAAGATTTCACCCCTATCTTTAAATACAATCGAACGACCTCTAAAGAATACAAATGCTTTTACTTTATTTCCCTCTTCTAAAAATTTCTTAGCATGAACTAACTTAAATTCAAAATCATGATCATCCGTGTTCGGTCCAAAACGAATTTCTTTCAAAACAACCTTTGATTGTTTTGATTTCATTTCTTTTTCTTTTTTCTTTTGGTTGTACAAGAATTTCTTGTAGTCCAATATTTTACAAACCGGAGGGTCAGCTTTTGGTGAAATTTCAACTAAATCAAGATCTTCTTTATCCGCTAATTTAATCGCTTCAGAAGTCGCCATTACTACAGGCTCCTGTCCGTCACGGACCAAACGAATGGAACGTGCATAAATTTTGTCGTTAATCTTGTGTTTGGCTTGTTCTTCTCTTCTTACAAACCTTTTTCTGTTACTTGGTCTTCTCATTAAGTTGTTTAATCTTTTAAAGCTAATTCTTTTTCAATAGAATCAGTAATTAATTTTGCAAAGTCTTCTACTTTCATCGAGCCTAAATCTCCTTCACCTCTTTTTCGGACAGACAGTACACCAGCATTGGCTTCTTTCTCTCCGATAATTAGCATGAAAGGAATCTTATTCATTTCCGATTCACGTATTTTCTTTCCTATTTTCTCATTACGATCATCTACGAAACCGCGAATATCGTAATTATTTAGCAATTCCAAAAGGTTTTCAGCGTAATCATTGAATTTATCGCTAATTGGTAAGATAGCAATTTGATCTGTTGTTAACCATAATGGGAAATCTCCTGCACAATGTTCAAGTAAAACTGCGATGAATCTTTCCATAGAACCAAAGGGTGCACGGTGAATCATAACTGGGCGATGCTTTTGATTGTCTGCACCAGTATATTCCAATTCAAATCGTTCAGGTAAATTGTAATCTACTTGAATTGTTCCCAATTGCCACTCTCTTCCTAATGCGTCTTCAACCATGAAGTCTAATTTCGGGCCGTAGAATGCAGCTTCGCCATATTCAATAAAAGTCTCTAGTCCTTTTTCATCTGCAGCTTCAATAATTGCATTTTCTGCTTTGTCCCAATTCTCATCAGTACCGATGTATTTTTCTTTATCTTCTTTATCTCTAAGAGAGATTTGTGCTTTAAAATTCTCAAAACTCAAAGTCTTGAATATGTAAAGTACTAGATCAATAACTTTTTTGAATTCTTCTTTTACTTGTTCTTGCGTACAGAAAATATGCGCATCATCTTGTGTGAAACCTCTAACGCGAGTTAATCCATGGAGCTCTCCAGATTGTTCGTAGCGATAAACAGTGCCAAACTCAGCATATCGAATGGGTAATTCTTTGTATGAATGTGGGGTTGCTTTGTATATTTCACAATGATGTGGGCAATTCATCGGTTTCAATAAAAACTCCTCATTTTCATCAGGTGTATTTATCGGTTGAAATGAATCTTTCCCATATTTAGCATAATGCCCAGAACACACATACAATTCTTTACTTCCAATGTGTGGAGTGATTACTTGGTCGTAACCACCTTTCTTTTGGGCTTTTTTTAGAAAATTTTCCAAACGTTCTCTCAATGCTGCGCCTTTTGGCAACCATAATGGGAGTCCCTGTCCAACTCGTTGAGAAAAAGTAAACAATTCTAATTCCTTACCTAATTTACGATGATCTCGGGCTTTTGCAAGTTCAAGGTTTTCTAAATATTGGTTTAATTCAGCATTTTTAGGAAATGTAATCCCGTAAATACGCGTCAATTGTTTTCTTGTCTCATCACCACGCCAATACGCACCAGCAATTGAAGTTAACTTAATTGACTTGATAAATCCTGTGTGTGGAATGTGAGGTCCACGACATAAATCAGTGAATTCTCCAACTGTATAAAATGTAATTGTACCGTCTTCTAAACCTTCAATGAGTTCTAACTTATATTCGTCGTCTTTTTCTTTGAAATAGTTTAACGCATCAGCTTTTGACATTTCTTTACGAACGTATATGTCTTTGCCTTTTGCTAACTCTTTCATTTTTTGCTCTACCTTTACCAAATCACTCTCATGGAATTCATAATTCATGAAGTCGATGTCATAATAGAAACCATTTTTGATAGAAGGACCAATTGCTAATTTTATTCCAGGATATAAAATTTCCAAAGCTTCTGCCATAAGGTGAGCTGAAGAGTGCCACATAGTAGCTTGTCCTTCTTTGTCTTTCCAGGTGAGTAATTGTAAGGTAGCATTGTCTTCAATTGGACGCAACGCATCAATTACTTCGTCGTTTACTTTTGCAGCAAGGACGTTTCTCGCAAGTCCTTCAGAAATACCCATTGCAATATCCATTGCAGTGGTCCCTTTTTTGACCTGTTTTACAGAACCATCTGGTAAAGTTATTTCAATCATTTTTTATAAATAAAATTAAGAATGCAAAAGTAATGAATTACGTTGTAAATTGCTTGTATTTAATTATAAAAATCCACTTTTTATAATTAAATAAAGGCTAAAAATCATCAATCCACGCTTTTTACTATATTTGATTAGTGAATAAAAGAAATAATCAATTGGATTTATATAAAACACCTTTTCTTTACATAGTCGTTTTTTTGATTTTTGGAATCGAATTACAATCGACCTTTCAATTCAATTTTTATTCGATTTCATTTTTGATTGTTTCAATATTGCTCTTGCTTTGGGGAACGGGTCGGAATGCTATTTTGTCAAAGTTTCAACCGGTACTATTTGGTGTTGCTTTCATTTTTAGTGGTTGCTTGCTTATGAATTCATCTGAATTGTTTAAATCTGAATCGTTAAATCAATCATTTCTAGTTCATGTAACAGAAACTTCATCAAATGATAAGATGTGGAAAAAAACAATGGCCACAAAAAATGCAACTATTTACAATGATTCTGTTGTAGGATGCAAAGAAAAAGTGTTGCTTTATTTTGAATCGGATAAAGTTGAAGTAGGGGATTGGTTAGTGGTGAACTCAAACTTAAAATTTATCACCAATAAAAATAACCCTGGTGAGTTTGATAGTGAACGTTATTGGCGATTAAAAGGAATTGAAAAAATGTCCTTTGTTGGAGAGAATCAGTTCTTGTACATCGATAATGATGGAGAAAGTTGGTGGAATGGTGTATTTAAAAATTCTAGAGCATATTTTTCGGAAATTTTATCTGAACATATTGAGAAAGAAGAACTCGGAGTCGCAAAAGCATTGATGCTAGGAGATAAAGGTGCTTTAACGAAGGATTTAAAAACAAGCTTTGGCAAAGCTGGAGCAATGCATGTTCTTGCTGTTTCAGGATTGCATGTGGGGATTATTCTCGCTATTTTGATGTTTGTTTTTAAGCAATTCCCCCAAAGAATTTCTAAGCGGAATGCATTGTTGTTTTCGTTACTTATCATTTGGTTGTACGCTGGAATTACAGGTTTTTCACCGTCGGTTCTTCGGGCAACAATTATGTTTACTTTGATTTCATTATCCGTTGTTTTTGGACGAAGAAATAATTCCATCAATGCATTGTTCTTTTCTGCATTCCTAATGATGGTCTGGAATCCATTGATTATTTATGATATCGGATTTCAACTATCTTACTTGGCTATGATTGGTATTTTTTCATTTTATCCAATGTTGTCAAAACTCTTTGTTTTTCAAAATAAATGGGTGCAAAAAATTTGGGATGGCACAGCGATCGGTATTTCTGCGCAAATGACAACGTTCCCCGTAATTCTCTATTATTTTCATCAATTCCCCCATTATTTTGCTTTAACAAATGTTGGAATGATGATTTTTGCAGGATTAATTCTCGGTGTTGGTCTCGTTTTATTCTCTGTGAATTGGGTGCCATTTCTAGGGGGGATGATTGGGGTTGTTTTCTTATTGTCATTATTCGCAATGATTTATTTTGTAGAATTTATTGAGAAATTACCAGGATCGATTGCTTTAGGGTTTGAACTTGTTCCTGAAATGGTCATTTTTCTTTACATTCTACTGTTACTGTTTTACTTTTTTAGACAAATTAAAGTAATGCTATGGATGACGGTTACATTTTCGTTCGTTGCATTCGTTTTTTTACAATTGACACGCTATGAGAATATGATTAAAGCAGAATTGACCGTGTTTAATAGTAACGGTATAACAATTGGCGTTAAAAATAGAGATCAACTACTTTGTTTTTATGAAGAAAGAAACAATGGACTTAAAAATGCAAAATATTTAATGGAATCATACCGTAAAATAAAACCAGCAGAAGTTAAGTTTATTCTTTTTGAGAAAGGAACGAGTACAATAGAAGATGATTCGGGATTGAAATTAACCATGGAGTACACGAAGAATGGAGTTCGTATTGATGTGAATAATTCTCCAATAACAATTCGTTCGAGTTACGAAATGCCTTATGAAAACGGAGATTTAATTATTGACAGCCCTTTTTTGATGAATAATCCGAATAATTATAATTTATTGAATGGGGCATTTACTTTAGAATTAAAATTAAAGCCTTAATTTTGTTGCATCTAAAAAAAATAAAGAATGATTTTACCAATTGTTGCATACGGTGATCCTGTATTAAAGAAAGAAGGCGAAGAAATTGATAAAAAATACCCAGATCTCGAAAAATTAATCGAGAATATGTTTGAAACAATGTATGAAGCATCGGGAGTTGGGTTGGCTGCACCTCAAATAGGGAAGTCAATTCGATTGTTTATTGTAGATGCAAGTCCATTCGCTGAACCGGATGAAGAAGATGGGGAAGTGGATCCAATGGCAGAAGGTCTAGAAAACTTTAAAAAAGTATTCATCAATCCAATTATCGAAGAAGAAAGTGGGGAAGAATGGGCGTTTAATGAAGGCTGTCTTTCTATTCCGAAGATTCGAGAGGAGGGTTTTCGCAAAGAAAAAATTCTCATCACTTATTACGATGAAAATTGGGAATTGAAAGAAGAAAACTATGATGGATTTTCTGCTCGAATTATTCAACACGAGTACGACCATGTGGAAGGAATACTATTTACAGATCATCTTTCTCCCTTGAAAAAAAGGTTGTTGAATAAGAAATTACAGAATATCTCAAAAGGAGACATTGATGTTGATTATAGAATGCGTTTTCCTGCGCGTAAAAAAGCAAAACGTTAATTTATGAAGTATCTAATCCTATTGATTACATTTTCATTCCTTTCAAGTTGTAATTCTCCCAAGGAAGAAGGTAAGGATGAAAGTAATAACGAGAGTGCCGAAGTTTTGCTTGAGCAGATAAAAGAAAAAGAAGATTTGATCAGTGATTTGAGCAAAGATCTTCGCCCAGGAATGAAAACTCCAACAGTGATGAGTGAAGAATTGGTCGATTTGCTTTTGACATTTTACCATACCTTTCCTGATAATGCATCTGCTCCCGTTTGCCTTGATAAAGTACATATGGTTTATTCTGCAAAAAGACAGTACCAAAAATCAGCTGATTACGGGGACACTTTGTTGAACAATTATCCGAAATATATTAATCGACCAATGATTTTAGAAAGTATGGCAACGACTTATGATATTTTTATTGAACCTAGAGATACGAGTAAAGTGCGCTATTATAATGAGTTATTATTGAAAGAGGACAAAGAAATGTCACAAGAAAAAAGAGAAGAAATATTGTTTAAACTAAACAATTTAGATTTAACTTTGGATGAGATGATTCTGAAAGTTAATCAATAAGGAATTCAACTATTTTGAAAAGTAGTTGAATGGCAATAATCTAATGATGTTAAGATTCTGTTAAAAAGTGAGAAAGTTCAATTTCTTGCACTATATTTGATTCAGTAATTTGAAAACAACTTAAAAACAACAAATATGAAAAAGGTATTATTTTCTTTAATGATGATTTTTGTAGCAGCTGCTACTACAATGGTTTCTGCTCAAGAAGTAGGACAAAATAATGGTGCAAAGATTGAATTTGAAAAAGAAGTTCATGATTATGGAACTATTGAAAACGGTGCTGATGGTACTTGTAGTTTCAAATTTACTAACACAGGAAATGCACCGTTGATAATTTCAAATGCAAAAGGATCTTGTGGTTGTACTGTTCCTTCTTGGCCAAAAGAACCAATTGCACCGGGAGCAACTGCTGAAATAAAAGTTAAATATGCAACAAACAGAACTGGAGCAATTAACAAATCAGTTACAATTACTTCAAATGCGGTTAACTCTCCAACAAAAGTTATCCGTATTAAAGGGAATGTTAAACCAGTTCCTTCTTCAGGAGCACCTGTTAACAAAGCCGGAGCACCAGCGAAAGGTTAAGATTAAAAGTTATAAATATGAAAAAGTCCTCAGTGAAAACTGAGGACTTTTTTTGTGGAGGTATTTAAATTATTCGTTTACTACTTCTTGTTGTCATTCTCCTAACCACTTTCAATAGTAAAGGTTCTACCATAAAATTTTTCAATTAATTTGGTGTTACCATCTCTTAAAGGTTAAATAGCATATTCCCTTGTAGAAGTTGTTGTTCTAATAGAGAAGAAATCCTTTTTCACGAGAAGAAACCTATCTCCAGATTTTTAAAAAAAAACTGTAATTATAGCCGTCATATAAACAAACTCCTTTTTGTCTATTACGCCTAATTTATAATAAACGTAACAGAAGATGCAGGAGCTTCTGATGTGTCAGATGAAGAAACTTGAAAGTGATATCTGGAAATATTTTGATTTATTCCCTGTTCCCCTTGAAAAAAAATGTATTGAGAATAAAGTTAGAAATAGTGTAATTTTGTTGATTTAACTCAATTTTTTTAGAACTTAGTTAATTGGCAGTATTACTACCACCTTCTGTGGTTAGGAGTTTAATTTCTTTAAATCTCGTTTGATTTCTTTTTTGGATTGTATAGAATTACAATTTGTAAAAGAACGGCTAAGAAAATTAACATGTATATTTCTATTTCTGAGAAAAGCTTTGCAGTATTTAGCGCGTCTCTAGCATAAAACTTTTGATTTTTCCCTTCTTTAACCTGTACAGCAGATAAATCACTAATATTTGTGTTGATATCAGAGAAAATATCAGCACAATATGAGCTGTAAAGAGTGTCTTTCTCTTGAGTCTTTGATTCTAAATGGATCAATTTCTTATGATTTCCGTTGAGTTCATTCAAGATAACTTTCTCCTTACGTGTTGCACCAGTTCTATCAAACATTTTAAGTAATCCAGTAATCTTTTCATTCACAATCTTATTTTGAGATTGTAAGTAGATACTGTCATTTAAAGCATAGGCCAATTCTTTTTCATGGAACTGGATACTAACGCCAAGAAGGAGTTCTTTAGCTAAGAGTCTTTCGTTGTAAATATTCTCAACGGCTTTTTCTACCTTTAAAAAGTTGTCCTTATCTATTAAATTAGTCGAAAGAATAATTAGAAAAACACCTAATATCGCTAAAAACCATTTTATCTTTTTGAATACATTCATAGTTTATTTTATGATTAATACACCTTTGTGGTATGTTATATTAATTGTCTCAAATATAACACTTTATTTTCAGTTACATCATTT